>DFEN01000048.1 GCA_002368685.1 Lachnospiraceae bacterium UBA3801 | reverse complement strand
CAAAAGAACTGATAATGTCATTTAACACTAAATGATTTAATTGTAAGAGCAGAGAAACGTAAAGAGGTTAATATACTTGAATACACGAAAAGAGGTTCTAGCATACGGTCTTTCATTTCCTGATACTTACCAGGATGCACCTTTTCATGATGATAACTGGCAGCTCGTAAGATATAAGGGGAATAAGAAAGCCTTTCTCTGGACATATGAAAGAGATGGATTTATAAATCTAAATGTTAAGGTTGATCCGGATATGGCCTATTTCTGGCGGTCGGCTTATGAATCGGTTATTCCTGGATATCATCAGAATAAGGACCACTGGAATACGGTAATTCTTGATGGTTCTATCCCTGATGAGGATGTGAAGCTGATGATAGAACAGAGCTATGAGTTAATAAGTGACAGCCCCACTAAGAGAATATACGAGGCTGTAAAGAAGATTCCGTATGGAAAGGTTGCTACATATTCCCAGATTGCCCGTCTTGCGGGAAATAGTAAAATGTCACGAGCTGTAGGAAATGCTCTTCATAAGAATCCGGATCCTGATAATATACCATGCTTTAGAGTAGTGGATGCTAAAGGAACCTTGGCGGGTGGTTTTGCATTTGGCGGAGCCGAAGTTCAGGCAAAGCTTCTCGAAGCTGAGGGAGTTAAGGTTAGCGAGAATAAGGTTGATCTCAGTATATATCAATGGGACGATTTAAATGAGGAGTTGTTTTAATGTTAAATCAGTTTTCTAGAACGGAGTTATTATACGGAACTGAAGCAATGGAAAGGCTTGCCGCCGCACGCGTTGCGGTTTTTGGAATAGGTGGAGTGGGTGGTTACACAGTTGAGGCTCTAGCTAGAAGCGGAGTAGGGGCTTTGGACCTTATAGATAATGACAAGATTAGTCTTACAAATATTAACAGGCAGATAATTGCTACAACTAAAACGGTTGGGGAATACAAAGTTGATGTAGCAGAGAAACGAATTGCTGAAATTAATCCAGAGTGCAAAGTCAAAACATATAAAACTTTCTTTCTCCCTGAGACTAGTGATGAGTTTGATTTTAGAGAATATGATTATGTAGTTGACGCTATTGATACAGTAGCTGGAAAGCTTGCTATTATAGAAAAAACAAAAAAGGAAGGAGTGTCAGTCATATCTTCGATGGGAGCAGGCAATAAGGTAAAGGCTTCTATGTTCGAAGTTACTGACATTTATAAGACTTCCATATGTCCTCTTGCGAAGGTGATGAGACGTGAATGTAGGAAGAGGGGGATAGATTCCCTCAAGGTTGTTTATTCCAAGGAAGAACCTATCTCTCCAGTAGGGACAATAGAAGAAACTTCGGCAAAGAGAGTCATACCTGGTTCGACAGCCTTTGCTCCTTCGGTAGTTGGTCTTATTATAGCCGGTGAGGTGATTAATGACCTTGTGTCCTATATAAACAATAACAAAAAATAGGCAAAAGAGGATTAAATAATTTCAAAAAACATATCATATTCTCCGATTATATGATAAAATAAATCTCGCAAATATTTTATATATGATTCGTTAGTAGGAGGGGATATGAAAGCAGCTATTATAATGGGTTCAACCAGTGATCTTCCAAAGGTAGAGCCTGCAATAAATCTTTTAAAGGATAAGAATGTTGATGTAAAGGTTAGATGTCTGTCAGCTCATAGAGCTTCAAAACAGTTGTCTGACTTTATTGAAGAGATTAATAATGACGAAACAGAAGTTATTATAACAGCGGCTGGTATGGCGGCAGCACTTCCTGGTGTGGTGGCTGCACAGACAATACTTCCAGTAATTGGAGTTCCTTTATCAGGTTCTGTGCTTGATGGACAGGACGCTCTGTTTTCAATAGTTCAGATGCCACCTGGAATTCCGGTTGCAACAGTAGCTATAAATGGAGCGAAGAATGCAGGATGGCTTGCACTTGAGATTATGGCAGTTAAGCACCCGGATTTGAGGAATGTTCTTCTGGCAGAGCGTAAGAGCATGCAGGATGTAGCACTTCTAGCTAATGATGAAATTATAGCTAAGTATGAGAATAATGAAGCTGAATAATTCGTCTGATAAGTTTTAAAATATCATATAGCAAAAAATAAGAGGTGGTCGGTACAATGCCACCTCTTATTTTTGAATATTATATTGCTGAATGTAATTTTATTTATAATTCCTCGCCTGTAAGCATTTTGTAAGCGGATAGATATTTGTCAATAGTCTTATCTACAATATCCTGTGGAAGCTCCCAATTCTCAGGCTCGTTCTTGTTTGCATCTGACTTCAGCCAGTCACGTGCAAACTGCTTATCAAATGAAGGCTGACCATGTCCTGGTTCATAACCATCTGCTGGCCAGAAACGAGAGGAGTCAGGGGTGAGCATCTCATCACCGACTACGATATTTCCATTCTCATCAAGACCGAACTCAAACTTCGTATCTGCGATTATGATGCCTTTTGTAAGTGCATAGTCTGCACATTTATTGTAAAGTGCGAGAGTGTAATCGCGAAGCTTTTCAGCATATTCCTGACCTTTTCCAGGAAACTCTTTCTCAAGAACTTCAACTGACTTCTCAAAGGAGATATTCTCATCATGATCTCCAAGATCAGCCTTTGTTGAAGGTGTATAGATAGCTTCAGGAAGCTTGTCGCTCTCCTTTAATCCTTCAGGAAGCTTGATTCCACAAACAGTTCCATTCTCCTGGTAGCTTGCCCAACCACTACCTGTGATGTATCCGCGAACGATACACTCTATAGGAAGCATTGTAAGCTTCTTACACATCATACTATTTCCATCGTAGTCTGGCTGTTGGAAAAACTCAGGCATATCCTTTACATCTACAGATATCATATGGTTTGGCAGGATATCTTCTGTCATATCGAACCAGAACTTAGACATCTGAGTAAGAACAGTACCTTTTTTGTTAATCTTGTTCTTAAGTATTACGTCATAGCAGCTGATTCTATCAGTTGCTACCATGATCAGGCTGTCACCATTGTCGTAGATCTCTCTAACTTTTCCTTCCTTAACAGGTTTCATCTTCGTTACCTCACGTACTTCTATTATTAATATTCTGCGTAAGCTTAGTGTTTTTCGCAGTAGGTATATAGCATAGTCCCTTTAACTAAAAAAATCAAGGCTAGAATGGTTATAAATATATAAAAAATCTACTCTTTATTGTATAAATGTTATCTTTAAAATGAGATTATGTTGTGGTACAATAAAATTCGAATGGACTTAAGTTTTGATGGGGAATAATCCTGGAGGGTGAGCAATGAAAAAACCATTTTCAAATGCGTATGAATCTATAAAAAAGCTTCTTAGAAATATCTTCGGTAAAAAGGGAGAAGAGGTTACTGAAGAAGTAAATTCTACAGCGGAACAGCAGACAGAAGAGGCGGCTCCAGAGGCGGAGCCGGAAATGTCCTCAGATGACAGAGAAAAGCTTGTCGAAGAGGTTCTGGCTAGTCTTGAGAAGGAAAAGAAGGAAGAGGCTAAGGCACCGGAGAGTAAGACTGAGGCGAAGAAGGCGGCTGACAAAGCAAAAGCTTCTATGACGGAAGAGCAGAAGTATGAGGAAGAGGTTCGTAAGAGAGCCGAGAGAGCTGCAAAGAGAGAAGCTGAGGATAAGAAGAAGGAAGCTGAAGAGGTAATGTCTTCAGCAAATTCAAATAGAGTTCGATGGGTAACAGATCCAGTTACAGGAGAAGAGATTACTTTAGGAAAGCTTCCAGCGGAAGCTACTTATCTTAAGAAATATACAAGAATCCAGACTACCTCTGATGATGTTATCTTATCAATTAATTCTATATTGAAGCATCCAGATATGCCTAAGAATATAGTTATTCTTGGAAGAAATGGATTTGGTACAGTTAAGGTTGGAGAGGATTTCGCTAGAAGCTTCTACAGTTTGGGACTTGTTTCTTCTGACAAGATAGCGAAGACCAAAGCTAAGCAGCTTAACAAGATGGGACTTGAGAAATTATCGGCTCTTAAGGGTGGATGTCTGATAGTTGAAAATGCTGGTCTGGTATCCTTTGATAAACTAGTTGAGGTTATTAAGGATTCGGCTCCAGAAAATAATAATTATGTTGTAATACTTACAGGTGAAATTGATTCCTTATCAAACTTCTTTGAGGAAAATGATGAGATAGTAGATGAATTCATCTATCTGATTGATATCCACAAGATTAAGGATAGAGGAATGATGCACCTAGCTAAGGGCTATGTTAAGGAAAAAGGTTACACCGCAGAGAAACCGATATTTGATAGACTTAAAGAATCCCTTAAGGGAATGGAAGAAGGAAATATCGATAGATTCGTTGCTCGTATTGATGAGGTTATGGAAAAATGTGATGCGAGAGAAGCGGCGGCCGGAAGCACTTCAAAACAAATTGAGTTGGAAGACACAAATTAGAATTTAATAATAATTAGTGGACAGATTAGGGTTTCCCCTAATCTGTTTGCTTTATGTAAAAGGAAGAATTATGAAGAAACTATTTATAGCCGAGAAACCTTCTGTTGCTCAGCAGTTTGCTGATGCTCTCAAGGTAAAGGGTTCTCGTAAGGATGGCTATATAGAGGACGAAAACCATATAGTAACCTGGTGCGTAGGACATCTCGTGGCGATGAGCTATCCTGATGCGTATGACGAAAAACTGAAGAGATGGTCTATGGATACTATTCCATTTATTCCAGACTCCTATAAATACGAGGTTATTCCTGCTGTTAGTAAGCAGTTTAATGTTGTAAAGAATTTGCTGACAAGAGATGATGTAGAAACTATATATGTATGTACTGACTCCGGACGTGAAGGAGAATATATATATAGACTGGTAGATAGCTTAGCTGAGGTTCCAGATACAAAGGATAAGAGAAGAGTATGGATAGATTCTCAAACGGAGGAGGAAATCCTTCGTGGAATCAGAGAAGCAAAACCTCTATCAGAATATGATAATCTTAGCTGTGCAGCTTACCTAAGAGCTAAGGAAGACTATTTGATGGGAATTAATTTCTCTAGAGCCCTTACTCTTAAATATTCCTATCCGATTAAACAATATCTTGGGGTAGATAAATGTGTTGTAGCCGTTGGTCGTGTTATGACCTGCGTTCTTGGAATGATAGTTAAGAGAGAAAGGGAGATAAGAGAATTTGTATCTACTCCCTTCTATAGAGTTATCGGCAAGATAAATGATGGTATGTTTGATGCTGAATGGAAAGCCGTTGAGGGTAGTAGGTATTATGGCAGCCCTAAGCTGTATAAGGAAAATGGCTTCAAGGAGAGAAAGGATGCAGAGGAACTGATAGATTATCTCTCCGAGGAAAAGCCGATAGAGATGCTCATTGAGAGCATTTCCAAGAAGACGGAGAAGAAGAATCCGCCGATGCTGTACAACTTGGCGGAGCTTCAGAATGACTGCTCCAGGATGTTTAAGATAAGTCCTTCTGAAACTCTTTCGATAGTTCAGGAGTTATATGAGAAGAAACTGGTAACTTATCCAAGAACTGATGCCAGAGTATTATCTACGGCGATAGCTAAGGAAATTGATAAGAATATAAGAGGACTTTGCAATTATCAGCCACTTGCTGGATATGCACAGAATATAATTAATCAAAGTGGTTACAAAGGAATAGCGAAGTCAAAGTATGTAAATGACAAACTCATAACAGATCACTATGCAATTATTCCGACAGGTCAGGGTTTGGGGCAGTTATCTAAGCTTACGGCTATTCAGTCAAAGGTTTATGATATAGTTGTAAGAAGATTTCTGTCGATATTCTATCCACCGGCGGAATATAAGAAGATATCGCTTGTCCTCAAATGCAGGACGGAGCAGTTTAATGCTTCCTTTAAGCTACTATCAAAACCTGGATATCTGATGATTGCTGATCCAAAGATTTATAATAAGGCTGAGAAAGAATTAAATAAGGCTAAGAATGATGATGAATCGGGAGATAAGGATTCAGAAGGTCAGGGCGAGATTGTTGCTACAGAAGCTGTAATGGAATATGTTTCAGGACTTAAGAAGGGAATGAAGCTGCCATGCTCGGGATTCGACATTAAAGAAGGAAAAACGAATCCCCCTAAACGCTATACTTCCGGCTCTATGATTCTGGCTATGGAGAATGCCGGACAACTAATAGAGGATGAGGAACTAAGAGAACAGATAAAGGGTAGTGGTATAGGAACTTCCGCGACAAGAGACTCAATTATAACAAAGCTTGTTAATAATAAGTATATTAATCTAAATAAGAAAACTCAGGTACTTACACCTACATTCTTAGGCGAAATAATATATGATGTAGTCCTATATTCTATAAATGGACTACTCCGGGCCGATCTAACGGCAAGCTGGGAATTTGGTCTATCGGGCGTTGCTGACGGCTCGATAACAGAAGAAGAGTATATGACAAAGCTTAGAGAATACGTTGAAAAATATACTAATGCAGTTAAGTCAGTTAGAAATCAAAATCAGATGCATTTTGTATTCGACAAAACTAAACCATTCTATACAAAAAACACAAAGTGATTTAAGGAGAAAAAAATGAACGAAGCATACGTAACAGTAAAAGAATTATACGATTTAACTCATACAAAGGCTGCTGATTTACTTAGTAGCGTAACCTATCCATGGGAGGCCCTTCCTAATATAAAAGATTTTATCCTTGAGTTGGGAGCAAAAATAGATGCTGATCCAGAGGAGGCTGCTCAGTACGAGAAAAGAGGAGAAGATATATGGATTCATAAAACAGCCAAGGTTTTCGATAGCGCTTATATAGCTGGTCCATGTATCATTGGTGCAGGAACAGAGGTTAGACAGTGTGCGTTCGTAAGAGGTAGCGCGCTTGTTGGAGAAAACTGTGTTGTAGGTAACTCTACAGAACTTAAGAATGTTATTATATTCGATAATGTTCAGGTACCTCATTATAATTATGTCGGTGACTCTATACTTGGTTTTAAGTCACATATGGGAGCCGGTTCAATTACTTCAAATGTAAAATCAGATAAAACCCTTGTAACAGTAAAGGGCTATGGAGATTATTCAGATATTCAGATAGAAACAGGCCTCAAGAAGTTTGGTGCAATGCTGGGAGATCATGTTGAGGTAGGCTGTAACAGCGTGCTGAATCCTGGAAGTGTGATAGGACGTAATTCCAATATTTACCCTCTGTCACCTGTTAGAGGATACGTTCCAGCTAATAGCATTTATAAAACAGGTGGAGTTATTGCTGGTAAGGAAGAATAATTATTTTTGGAGAACGGTATGAAGCAGGGGATAATCGTAGTAAATCATGGTACAGTAGATCAGGATGTCAGAACCAGAAGTATAGATGATTTTGTTCTATCTATCGGTGATAGACTAGAAGAGGCTGACATAGTTGCTGTATATACAGATGGAGATATAAGAAAACAGCTCCGGGAAAACGTCGGCGAAAAGGTTCAGAATCTTAAGGCGGCTATTCTTTCTATGAAGGAGAGAGGCGTAACCGATCTAGTAGTTGTATCTACAAATGTACATGATTGTGATGAATATAAGCAGATGAAGGAGGAGACGGTTGGACTCGCGGGACTCTTCAGGACGGTGGGGATATCACAGCCACTTCTTTATTCTGAAACTGATATGAACGTTTCTACAAGGGCTGTTAAAAGTGCATTCGGCGAAAGGGTTGGCGAGGACATGCTGATCCTGGTTATGTCAGGAGATAAAACAGACGGTGTAGAGGAGCTTAAGCTATTTGAAAAATCCTTGCAGGAACATATTCCTAATTCCCATGTTGCGACGCTGCATGGGGAGAATAAATTATATAGGATAATAAAGAAGCTGAAGGCAGACGGGAAAGAATCAGGAAGAGTGGTTCTAGTGCCTTTTGAGTTCATGGCAGGAGAAAATGTTGAAAATGAGGTCTCACGGGAGTATACTGTGCTTGCTGAGCGTCTGGAGTCGGAAGGCTATACAGTCGAGCGCCTATTTAAGGGACTGGCAGAGTATGATGAATTCCAGAGGCTGTATATGAGACATTTATATGATGCTGCCAGACAATAGATAAAACGGAGATAATTATGAATATAATTGTTGCAGGCTGTGGTAAGGTTGGTATGACACTGGCCGAGAGACTGGTGTCCGGTAATCACGAAGTTACTGTCATGGATATAAGCTACGATGCCGTATCGGCTGTTACCAGTACAGTAGATGTAATGGGATATCAGGGCGATTGTACAAGTATTGTTAGCCAGAAGGAAGCAGGTATAAAGGATGCTGATCTTTTGATAGCGGTGACGGGAGATGATGAGAAGAATATGCTTGCCTGCCTAATTGCAAAGAAGACAGGTAAATGTCATACGATTGCTCGTATCAGAAGTCCTCAGTACACAGAGGAGATAGGATATCTGAGGGATGAGCTGGGGCTATCTATGTCCATCAATCCTGAGTATGTTGCAGCTGAAGAAATAGTAAGACTGATTCAGATTCCATCGGCTCTCGAGGTTGATACATTTGCAAAGGGAAGAATCACACTTATTGGTATAGAGATTCCTGAGGAGTCTGTTCTTGATAACCTTGCTATTAAGGATATGAATAATAAGGTTGGAACGAATGCACTGATATGTGTTACTGAGCATAATGGTGAAGTTAGTATACCAAATGGTGATACTGTTCTACATAGTAAGGATAAGATATCTGTCACTCTTTCTATGGGTGAAGTTAGCAATCTGCTAAATAAAATCGGAATAAAGGCTAAGAAGATTAAGAATGTTATGATAGCAGGTGGTGGTACCATAGGATACTATCTCGCTAAGAGACTTCTGGATCTTAGGATAAATGTTAAGATTATAGATAAGAATCCTGTGAGATGTGAAGAACTGTCAGAGCTGTTGCCAAAGGCTATGATAATCTGCGGTGATGCTACGGAGAAGAGAGTTCTCTTACAGGAGTCAGTAGAAGAGATGGATGCAGTATGTTGTCTCATGCATCAGGATGAGGCAAATATTCTACTCTCTCTATATCTTAATAATCTTCAGTCTGGAATCAAGGTTATCACAAAGGTTCACAGGAATTCCTATGATGATCTGGTTACAGAGCTTCCTGTTGGAAATATTGTTTCAACTAAGAGTATAACTGCAGACTATATAGCCAGATATGTTAGATCTATGCAGAATTCTATGGGCAGTGAAGTAGAGGCTCTCTATAGAATAATGGATGGAAGAGTAGAGGCTCTTGAGCTTAGTGTGGGAGAGGATTATGGCTACGCTGGAGTTGAGCTGAAGGATCTTCATATCATTGATAATGCACTTATTTGTCGTATTAATAGAAATGGTAAGATTATTCGTCCGGGTGGACGCGACACGCTGGAGGTAGGTGACAGAGCTGTTGTAGTTACTACTGCAAAAGGAATAAATAGTATCAGAGAAATCGTAAAGGGTTAGTCCTATAGGCTAACTGGTGAGTTTGATGAATCATAAGATTATAGTCAAAATATTAGGAAAGCTTATACAATTAGAAGGAGTATTTCTCCTGCTTCCGGCAATAGCTGGCGTTTTGTTTCGGGAGAAAGAAACTCTGGTTTTAGCTATTACAGCAGTTGCATCAATTTTTATTGGTGGGCTGCTGCAACTTGTTAAAGCAAGTAATAATAGAATAAGAGCTAAGGAAGGCTTTGTAATTACTGCGATTACATGGATGGTATATAGTCTTATTGGTGCTATACCATTCTTTGCATCAGGGGCTATTCCAAGTATAGCGGATGCGGTATTTGAGACTGCTTCTGGCTTTACAACAACTGGTGCCAGTATACTTTTAAATGTTGAAGCCATGCCTAATTGCCTGCTTCTATGGAGAAGCTTTACTCACTGGATCGGTGGTATGGGTATCCTGGTATTCATGCTTGCCTTCGTTCCATCTGGAGCTGATGAGATGAATATCCTCAAGGCAGAAAGCCCGGGTCCATCTGTAGAGAAGATGGTTCCAAAGGTTAAGGAAACTGCCTTCACTCTATATGCAATATATACAGCTATGACACTTACGCTTATAATAGCGCTGGTTATAGCAGGTATGCCTATTTTCGATAGTATATGTCATGCTTTCGGTACAGCTGGAACGGGTGGTTTTGGTGTTCGTGGTGACAGTATAGGTGGATATAGTAGTGCCTGTCAGAATATTATAACTATCGGAATGGTTATGTTTGGCGCCAACTTTAATGTATATTATCTGATTATAATGAGAAAGTTTAAGAGCATTCTCCATTCTGAAGAGGTTATTACATATCTTGTGATATTCTTTATAGCATCTTTTATGGTTACATTTGGAACCTATAGTGGAAACCTTGGAAATGCTTTTCATCATGCTGCTTTCCAGGTTGCTTCCGTAATGACAACAACAGGATACGCAACGGTTGATTTTGGTACTTGGAACAATATGCCAAAGGGTGTACTTGTTCTCGTTATGTTTATAGGCGCCTGCGCCGGTAGTACTGGTGGTGGAATAAAGGTTTCCAGACTTATATTATATTTCAAGCAGGTAAAGAGAGAGCTTCAGAGCTTTATTCATCCATCCTCAGTTAAGAGCATCAGACTTGATGGAAAGGTTGTAAATAAGGAAACTATCCGAATAGCAAATGTATTCCTTATGGCATACATAATGGTTTTTGTGGCTTCCTTCCTGGTAGTGAGTCTTGATGAGTTTGATCTGATAACTACATTTACTTCGGTTGCAGCTACGCTCAATAATATAGGTCCCGGACTTGGAGCAGTTGGACCATCAGGAAACTTTGCTGGATATAGCGATCCTTCAAAGTGGGTTCTTATTTTTGACATGATTGCTGGAAGACTTGAGATCTTTCCGGTTCTTATAGTATTTTCAATTGGTACATGGAGAATGAAATAGTGAAATTCAATTCATCACAACTTATTCCGCTGAGCTTTTTTTTGGCGATAATAGTCGGAACTATACTTCTGGATCTTCCCATAGCAACGGCATCCGGAACATCGGCAGGTCTCGTGACATCGCTTTTTACATCGACAACATCTATCTGTGTGACAGGACTGGTTGTGGTTGATAGCTATGCTTATTGGAGCCTGTTTGGAAAAATAGTTATTCTGGTTTTGATACAGCTCGGAGGACTTGGAGTTATATCTGTAACCTCTATTCTCATGCTTATGATAAGCAAGAGAATATCCCTTAGTAGTTCAGTTCTTTTACATGATGCATTTAATCTGACATCAATCTCAGGACTTAAGAAATTCATATTCGGAGTTTTCAAAGGGACATTTCTGGTGGAAGCGATAGGTGCTCTATTCTATATGCCGGTCTTTATTCCGAAGTTTGGAGTTGCAAAAGGTGTCTGGGTATCGGTGTTCAACTCTATATCCAGCTTCTGCAATGCGGGAATAGATATCCTGGGACCGGACAGTCTGATTAAGTATAATTCGAATCCTTTAGTCGTAATAAATACAATGGTGCTTATTATTCTTGGTGGTCTGGGCTATGTAGTATGGTTTGATGTAGCCAATGCAGGAAGAGACTTAATTAAGAATAGAAATAACGGTAAATCATTATCTTTTAGAATAAGAAAGCTTAGTGAACACACCAAGCTTGTTCTTGTGCTTACCTTCTTCCTTATCGTATTTGGGGCAGCCTGTGTATTTATAATGGAATATGATAATCCCGATACCATTGGAAATATGTCTATGGGAGACAAGATACTAAACAGCATATTCCAGTCAGTTACATTTAGAACTGCTGGTTTTGCGACGGTTCCTCAGCAGAGCTTAACAGAATCTACATGTGTTATGGGTTCTATAATGATGTTTATAGGTGGTTCCCCTGTGGGTACTGCCGGTGGTGTTAAGACAGTTACATTCTTTGCGATAATTGCAAATGCAGTAGCATTTATTAGAAATAGAAATGAAACAGTTCTTTTTGGAAGAAAGCTTAGCAGAGATCTGATACAGAAATCAACAGCTATAGTTACGGTCAGCTTTTTTATAACTGTTATCTGTATGATACTAATTATGATGACAAATCAGGTGGGAATAACAGATGCTATGTATGAAACCTTCAGTGCGACAGCTACTGTTGGACTATCAAGAGCACTTACACCGCAGCTGAATGTGGTGGGAAGACTGATAATAATTGTCGCCATGTATCTGGGAAGAATAGGACCTATATCGATGGCACTCTTCTTCAATTATAGCGGTATAGAAAGAAATAATATAAAGTATATCAAAGGAAACTTTTTCGTAGGATAGGAGTAGTGGTATGAGTAAATCAATAGCGGTAATGGGAATCGGAAGATTTGGTAAGAAGGTTGCAGTGGGACTGAGTGAACTCGGTGTCGATGTCATGGCAGTCGATGGAAATAGAGAGATTCTTGAGAGTATCTCAAATGTGGTAACCTATGCTATCCAGGCAGATCTTACAAATGCTGACGCAATCAAGGGCCTTGGACTGGAGGGAATGGATGCGGTTGTAGTTGCTATGGGTGAGGATATGACTGCAAGTATCATGTGTATAATGGTAGCTAAGGAAGTAGGAGTACCTTACGTTATAGCTAAAGCTGCTGAAGAGAGAAGGGGAATCATCCTTAAAAAGGTTGGAGCTGATAAGGTCATATTCCCTGAAGAAGAAACCGGACTCAAGGTGGCTAGACTTCTTGCGTCAGATAATTTCGTTGAATTATTCGATATTGATGACAATCTATGTATTCTTGAAATGAGACCTAAAAAGGAATGGGTTGGAAAGAATATGATAGATCTTGATCTTCGTGGAAAGTATGGAATAAATGTAGTAGCAGTTAAAGATGAGAATGAGAAGAGATCCTTTATAGATCCGCACAGACCAATAGAGGCTGATACCTATCTACTGGTCGTTGCGGAAAAGTCTGATCTAGATAAGCTTAAATAATATTATTTAAGCTCTGATATACCGCTGGCGGATACTAGCCCGTCAAGCTTCATTCCTGCCTTGCAGAATGGACATTCATGTGATGAATAGGAGGCGTAGCCTTCTATATCATTCATATGGAATATAGAATGAATATCATATCCATCTACATTATCTACAGCTGAGAATATAGCGGATATTCCAGCTATAGAACCACCGTAATATTTTATACATTCAATCGCCTTCTCTGTTGTCTGGCCTGTTGTTGCGGTAGCCAGAAGCAGAAGAACGTGTCTATTAGTAATCATTGGAACAACATTATCTCTAAATGTAAGCTGGCCCATAGAGTTAATCTCTGGAGTAGTAACATACATTGTGCCGTGCTGGTTCATTGACATGATTCCTGACTCTGTAAGTGCATCAGCAAGATATGCTCCAATAACATCTGTATAATCCAGACAAACAATTGTATCTACAATAGTAGTTGCCATATATTCATGACTCATTGATTTGGCAACAGCCTTTGCTTCGCTAGCTCTGGCCTTCAGAGTTGTAAGATCTATATAGTAATTAATGTGTGAAGATGTTGTAGCGAAGTGCCCCTGAGAAACCTTAAGATTGATAAGGTTATTATAGGGTGAATTGATTTTATATGTCTGCATATTTGACCCCCTGTTCTGTAAATTAATTTTAGGTATGTCCCATTTTTGGAACCAGTTATATTATAGTTTTATTTTGTTATTTATACAAGTGTTATGATATAATTTATTAGTGTGATTTTACCGAAAAGAGGGAAGCATAATGAGTTCGAGATTTGAGATTATAGCTGGACCAGCCATGTCCGGAAAAACATATAAACTTTGTGAAAGAGTTCTTCGAGAGGCACATGATAATCCTCAGAAGAGCTTTGTTGTTGTGGTTCCTGAACAGGCTGGAAATGCTTATGAGAAGAAGCTTATTGAGATGAGTAGGGGAATGTTCGGAGCTCCTGGATTTCTGAATATAGATATACTTGGATTCAATAGATTGGGCTATAGAATATTTGAAAAATTTGGTGTAAAGGAAACGGCGGTTCTTGAAGAGTACGAGAAGAATATGCTGGTACGAGTGGCAGCGGGTAGGCTCGCGGATGATCTGTCGGTTTATTCAGCGAGTGTGGGAAGAACAGGCTTTATTAGTGATGTTAAGTCTCTTGTATCAGAGATGATTCAGTATAATGTAACTCCTGATGATCTAGATCAGTGCATCTCAAAGCTAGCAGGCGAAAATCCTTCTCTTAGTACTAAGCTTGAGGATATAGCGAAGATATATAGGGAATTCATGATTATTCTTTCTGAGAGAACAACGGCGCTTAGTATTGATCCGACGGAGAAGGGAATAACCATATCTGAAGAGAGGCTGAAGCTTCTTATTAGACTGCTAAGTAAGGATAAGAAATGCTCCATAACGGATGGTACGGTATTCTTCTTCGATGAATTCAGAGGATATACACCAGATCAGCTAGGGGTTATTGGAGTGCTGTCTAAGAGAGCAGAGAGTATGACCTTTGGCATATGTATCGATGAAGCCCTGGCTAGTCCAAACGTAGTGGTTCCGGAGCATGATATATTCCGTCAGAGCTCTGCGACTATTAGGTCGCTCCAGCTGCATATTGGATATGCACCTGATATTAAAACAGTTAGCAGACTAGAGGAAGGACCTCAGGATCTGAGGAATCTTTCTCAGCATATTTTTAGATATCCGATAGTAGAGTATCGTCCTCAGGTGGGCGATATTCAGGGACTTGAAGTTTATTATACAGATACGCTTTCTGATGAGATAAGGATTCTGGCTGAGACTATTAGGCAAGAGGTTAAGGAAGGCTATAGATATAAGGATATCTATGTAGTCACCGGAGATATGGAGAGCTTTGCTCAGCATGCTGAAAGAGTATTCAGAGAATATGAGATACCACTTTTCTGTGATTACAGTCGAAAACTCAGAAAGAATCCATATACAGAGGCTGTACTTAAACTTCTCGGAATAATAGATAGAGATTTTGATTATGATGGTATATTTGGTTTCATTAAGACAGGTATTATTCCTATAGAGGATAAGCATTCCCTGGATGAACTGGAGAACTATGTCCTTAGAACGGGCATCAGAGGATGGAAACTATGGTCTAAAACTATAAGACCATATGGCAGAAATGTAACTAAGGAAAAGGAAGAGGAATGTAAGAGGCTTGATGGTATCAGAAAACAGATTCTGGAGGTTCTAGAACCTGTAATTAAACTAAACAAAGACTCTTCTAAGGTTTCGGATATTATTTTTGCAATTAGAGTAGTTCTAGAGAAACTGGATGTAAAGAGTCAGATGGAAGAATCTGCGAAGCTTCTAAAAGAAGAGGATATGCTCGCGGAATCTAGAGTTATGGATAGGCTATATGACTTGCTAGATAAACTATTCCTTCAGACAGAGGAACTGCTGGGTAATCAGGAAATGTCTATTCACGACTTTGTTGATATCCTGTCTTCCGGTATAGGAGAAATAGGAGTGGGAGTTATTCCTCCAACTATAGATATGGTATCTGCATGTGATGTAGATAGATCAAGAATTGTAGATGCCAAGGTGGTACATTTTATAAATATGAATACCGGAATAGTGCCTACAACTAGACGGTCTGGAACCATTCTTTCAGATAGAGATAAGGACAAGGTTACAGCATGCCTAGAGGATATGGGAACTGGAAAGACTCTGGCTACAAATGAAGTATGTCAGAGTATAGATGAACTGTTCCTTATATATCAGATTCTCTCTAAGGCTACAGAGAAGCTGACGCTTAGCTATTTTATGAAGGATGATGTCGGTAACTCGATTGAACCATCATATCTAGTGGGTCGTATATGCAGACTTTTTCCAGAGCTGGAGATAAGCTACAAGGAACCTTCCAAGCTTAGGGGTACAAAGGTGAGTGATAGGCTTGATTTTATAGGTTGGGTTAGACGGGCTTTGGAACAGCAACAGGTTGAGGGAGTTATAAATGAAGAGCTCCTGGACGATATTGTTAAGTATATATATTTTGTAAAGCAAAAGGATATTCCTGATAAGAATATGCTGTTACCTGCTCTTAATTTCAGTAATCCTTCAGAGGTTATCTCGCAGGAGGTAATGAATAATATAAAAGTCCGACTATCTGTTTCTCAGATGGAGACTTATTCTGGATGTCCTTATTCTTACTTCATGAGTTATATCTTGAGACTAAAGGATAGACCAGAGAAAAAGATAGAATATTATGACGTGGGTAATACTGTACACGAAGCTTTGGATAAAACCTTTAAAGAGATGGAGATTGAGGGTAAGGAATGGACTCAGATAGAGGATGCAGAGCTTCTAGAAAAGATGAGAAAGAATGTAGATATCAGTTGGTCTGAAATTCTTATGGAAGAGGATCCGGATGGTAAATCTCTTATTGCAAAGGATAAGATAAATGAGCTGGCAGATAGAACTATTCTGACTCTTAGAAATCATATCAAGGCGGGAAGTTTACGTCCGGGTTATTTTGAGCAGGAATTTACTGCAGAATTTACTGCTAATAAGCCAGATGGTACGGAGGTTCCAGTGATCATAAAGGGTAAGGTAGATCGCCTGGATACCTTCGAAGAAGATGGGAAAATATATATAAGAGTCATTGATTATAAGACTGGTTCTAAGAAGTTTGATCTGCAAGATGTACAGGAGGGGACAGCTATCCAGCTGCTACTGTATACGAAGCTGGTTACAGACATTCTCCGTAAGATGAATCAGGATAAGGAAGTTATTCCTATGGGAATGTATTACTACTCTGTTAAGAGTCCGATTTTGGATCTTAAGAAGGATATAGATGAGAGTAGTGAGGCGGAGCTTGCAAAGCTTGAGACTGAGATAAAAAAGCAACTCAAACTAGATGGTCTATTTAATTCTGAACCAATTAAGTTACTTAATATGCAGGATGAGGGTATAGTTCCCGAGGAGGGGGCTATACCGACGAGGGAGAGTATGGTTCTTCCTATAGGAGTGGATGGACGTACACATGCAATTAAGTATGATGGTGGAGTTAGTGGAGAGGAACTAGAGAAGCTAGGGGATTATAGTGCGGAGAAGCTTAAAGAATCCGCTGATAAGATTCTCTCTGGTACATTTCCGAAGTCACCTATTAAGTCTCCTAAGTCTCAGGATCCCAAATGCTCCTATTGTGACTATAAGCCAGTATGTAGATTTAGTGATTACGCTGGAAAGATAAGAAATGTTGAGAAGCTGAAGACCAGCGTAGCTGAAACGGTTAAGGGAATGGTAGAAGAGGTTGATGGAGTCGAAAAAAAGGTAGAGCTACGTGACTCTAAGTTTATAAATAAGTAGATTAGATGAGTTTTCTAAAAGCAAATTTTGGAGGAATATATGCCTGATTGGAATGAAAAACAACAGGAAGTGTTGGATAGCTTGGCAGATCATAGAGATATACTGGTTTCTGCTGCAGCAGGTTCTGGAAAGACAGCGGTTCTTGTTCAAAGAATAATTGATACAGTGGAAAAAGGCCTGGCTGATATAAATGAAATACTTGTAGTGACCTTTACTAAACCTGCAGCTGCTCAGATGCGAGAGAAGATAATCAAAGCCTTGGAAAACATGGCTGCAAAGGATGCTACTGGTAGAATGGGAAGACAGCTGATTCTCGCGGAGAAGGCAGATATAACTACTATTGATAGTTTTTGTAATAGGGTTGTAAGAGAAAACTTTAGCGTAGTAGATATGGATCCTTCCTTTGATATGTATGATAAAAATGAGGAGGAGCTCCTTAAGGATACAGTTTTGACAGACGTACTGGATCGATATTATAAAAACAGTACGGCAATGAAACAGTTGTCGAACTTCTTATTCGTAAAGAATATAAATGATGAAACCGTTAGAGAAACTGTTCTGAAGGTTCATCGAATATCTCAGAGCTTTGCGGTTCCTGAGGAATGGCTCCAGGCTGCAGAGCAGGTGGTAGGAGCAGATTTAGATGTAGGTAGCCTTAGTTGGGTTGAAAAATATAAAGAATACATGAATTGTCTTGCTCAGGAGCATTTAGATGTTATAGCCAGGGTGAGGGCTATGTTTGAGGAAAACCCAGATCCGGATAAGCAGGAAGTGGCAGAAAAGGTTCTCGAGGTTCTGACAAATGATAAGAACCAGATTGAGGAATTTATAGCTGCTGAGACCCTTGAGGAAAAGAAACAGATCTCAAATCGTGGCTGGGCGAAGCTGCCTAATGCCAAGATAATTTCCACCTTTGGAGAAGCGGTTAAAGGTGCCGTTGCAGATAGAAGAGATAGATATAAAAGCGACCTAAAGAAGGTATTCTCAGAAGATGATATAGCTATAGATTTAAATGCTCAGATAGATTTTATTGTTACTATAGTTGATATTGTTAGAGATTTTGAAAAAGCTTTACTAGCTGAAAAGAAGAAAAATAAAAAGTATGCATTTAATGATATAGCTCATGCGGCTTTTAATATTCTGTATGATAAGGAGGTGGATGCGCCTTCCGTAATCGGACAAAGAAAGTCTAAGGAATATAAATATATATATATAGATGAGTATCAGGATAGTAGTGATCTTCAGGAAAGACTGCTTAGCTCGATAGCTGAAAGAGATGATAAGGGTAATACTGTAAACATGTTCATGGTGGGCGATGTTAAGCAGAGTATCTATGCTTTCAGAATGGCGAGACCAGATATCTTTAATGATAAGAGTAAGAGATTTGAGACAAATGATGGTGGTAGACTTATTTGCCTTAATATGAACTATAGGTCTAGAGAAGAAATTCTGAAGGCTACGAATTATATTTTTGAATGTGTCATGACACCGTTTTTTGGAGGTGTCACCTATAATGATGAGGTGGCGCTTCATACACCGAAGGAAGATGCTTATAAGGACCACTATCCAGATACTAGTTTAAATGCAGGTGGCAAGCCGGTTGTTACAATCATAGATAAAGATATAGAATCAGATAATACTGGCAAGTATACACCAGATGAACTCGTTGCAATTAATGTAGGACATCGAATCCTTGAGATAGTTAACGGAGACGAAGCAAAAGGAATAGAACCTACATATGTGCTTAATGAAAGCTTTGATAAGAATAGTCCAGAGAGTGACCAAAATCCAAGATATAGAAAAGCGGAATATGGTGATATTGTCATTTTACAACGAGGACTAAAGCGTATATCTCCGATGCTCAGAATATATGAGCAGATGGGAATCCCTCTAACGATAAATGACAGTAAGGGATATTTTGATGCAATGGAGATTGTTACACTGATATCTGTGCTTAGGATAGTTGATAATATCCAGCAGGATATACCTTACGCATCGGCTCTCATATCTCATATGGGTGGGCTGACGGATGAAGATCTGGCAAGAGTATTTGGTTTATCTACGGACTATTATGCAAGCCTTGCGGATAAATGCAGGATATTTGCGGAGGGATATGTTACATCAGAGGATGATGTTCTTAGAGATATAGCTGAAAAGCTGGAACGCTTTAACGGACTCCTCGATAAATGGAGTAGGCTGCTTCCATATCTGAGTATCGCAGATCTTATAGACAGGATTTTGGAGGATACTGATTATGAAGCATTTGTTGCGGCTATGCCGGATGGGAAACGCAGAGTTGATAATATCCGAAAGCTCGGAGTATATGCTAGAAACTTCGAAAATGGAAGGAATGCTGGGCTGCTCGATTTCCTTAGATATATAGATAAATGCCAAATACACGGCTGGGATATGGCAGAATCAAACGGTTCTATGACAGCCGGAAATACAGTTCGACTAATGACTATTCATGGCAGCAAGGGTCTTGAGTTTCCTATTGTTATCATACCAAAGATAAATGGTGGATTTAAGTATAGTGAAAAAATAGGAAAGACGGTTTCTGTTAGCCAGGATTATTATCTGACATTAGAAAAGCTTAGAATACTAGGCAATGGCATCATGACGAGAAGACCAAGTGTTAAGGCACAGATAGTCAGTTTGTTGGAAAATGCTCAGACCAGGGCCGAAGAAGCCAGACTTCTATATGTTGCCATGACGAGAGCTAAAGAGAAGCTGTATATGGTTGGAATTAAGAAGAAGTTTAATGAGATTCCGATGCTGGCTGAAAGCTTTAATGATTTTGTTTTTCAGTCTATGGCCATTTCGAATAAAACGCCAGAGTTTGATCTTGAGATGCTCACAATAGATGACGTAGTTGGTGACTTCGAGAAGCGATTTATAAAGAGAAGTCTGGATTATTCTTCCAGCGTTGATGCATTGCTACAAAAGCTTGGTGATAGAATTGAGAAGAATACTGCTAAATATGCTGGAGAAGTTAATCCTTATGATTATGAGTATGAGTATCAGGATAGTACAAAGTATAAGTCCAAGAAATCTGTATCTGAGATAAAGCATGCCGAGATGGAGAAGGCTACAGTTATAGATGTAAGTGAAGCTTATGAATCAGATAGTATCCTTGAGTCAAGGCAAGAAGAAATGGTTGAACCAGATCCAGAGGCAAAGCGTAGAGCGGCTCTCAGAGGTACAGTCACTCATAGTATATTTGAGAAGATTAATTATGATGTAGTTGTATCGCGAGACACTCTTAAGGCAGAGATGGAAAGTATACTCGCTGATGATTTCTATTCTGAAGAGGAGAGAAATCTCATCAATGTAGATTTCTTGCTCAAGTTCTACAGCGACGATGAGTCGTCTCTATTCAGAAGAATGAAGAAGGCATATGGACAGGGAAAACTGCACCGTGAGAGACAGTTTATAGCGGGGCTAAGTCTGGATGAGATACCGGGTGAAATTGTATCGAAGATAAGCCCAGAGGACTATGTTGTTATACAGGGTATTATAGATGCATACTTCTATGAGGGAGAGGATGATGATATAATACTGGTTGATTATAAGACGGATAAAGTGGAGAACGGAGAGGCGCTGCTTAAGCTATACGCATCTCAAATGTATCTCTATGCATTAACACTCGAGAAGCTGACGGGCCACAATGTGGCGGACTGTATTCTTTATTCGACAAGGTTCGGAGAGGTGCATTATCCACAGTGGAGAGATTATAATAATAAAGATAAGTGATTGGCATAATAACTAGAGTTGGTTAGCTTATATGGAAAGGAAAAGATATGAAAGAAAGAGAAGAGGAGAATCTTACATTACTTGGAAACCAAGGGGTTAAGTATCCTACAGATTATAATCCAGAGGTGCTTGAAACCTTCGAAAATAAGCATCCAGGAAATGACTATTTCGTTAAGTTTAATTGTCCTGAATTTACTAGCCTATGTCCTATAACTGGACAGCCGGATTTTGCGACTATTTACATTTCCTATATTCCGGATGTCCGGATGGTGGAGAGTAAGTCTCTTAAGCTGTATCTTTTCAGCTTCCG
>DFEN01000058.1 GCA_002368685.1 Lachnospiraceae bacterium UBA3801 | reverse complement strand
GATCGGACTCGAACCGACGACCTACTGATTACGAATCAGTTGCGCTACCAACTGCGCCACTTAGGCATACAAGCGTTACTATACCATAAAGGGACGCTTTTCTCAATTGTTTTTGCGACTATTTTCCGTTTCAGGAAGTCGGAGTTACGAGGATTTTTTGTTTCACTATGTCATGCACTTATGTTAAAATGTTATTTGTAGCAAAGAAATAATAAAGCATATAATAATCATTTACAAAACAAAGGAGGATTACAAATGAATGTATTTAAGTGCACAAAATGTGGCAATATGATCACATATCTCAACAAGGATGCATGTGATGTGAAATGTTGTGGCGAGACTATGGTTGAAATAGTTCCAAATACAACTGACGCAGCAGGCGAGAAGCATGTTCCTGTAATTGAGATAGATGGAAATATAGTTACAGTTAAGGTTGGTTCTGTTGAACATCCAATGCTCGACGCTCATTACATCCAGTGGATCACTCTTGAAACAGAGCAGGGAAGACAGCGCAAGATTCTCTCTCCTGGAGATGAGCCGATGGCTAAGTTTGCAATAGTTGATGGCGACAAGGTTACAGCAGCTTATGAGTATTGCAACCTTCACGGACTTTGGAAGGCAGAGGTTTAAAACCTAGAGACTAGAAATGATAAGTAGATGTGTAGAAAGGTGTATGTGAAATGCCCCTTTTTACACATCTATTTTTCTGTTTTACAAAATAAAGATATATGCAAATTATTATTATTTTTGAATGAAAGAATTATGCTAAGGTGATATAATAACTTTGTATGTAAAAAGGTCAGAAGGAATGGAATAATTATGGTCGTTCTTGGAATAGCCGTAATTGTCATAGGATTAATATAATGAATAAACAAATTGTTAAAGAACTGATAGAAAAAATAAAACAGGAAAAATGGTATAAACACCTTAGCACCATCAATGAGCATAAGTTCGAGGTGGGTAAGAACTGCTTCAGATGTGGACTCTATAAGCAGGGAATACTCCATGACCTATCAAAATATTCCTGGACAGAATTTTCTGTTGGTGCCAAGTACTATCAGGGAAATAGAAGTCCGAATGAAGCCGAGCGAGAGGATATAGGTTATACCTCCTCCTGGCTCCATCACAAGGGCCGCAACAAGCACCATCTCGAGTATTGGCTGGATTACAATCTAGAGAAAAGAGATGGAAGCGTTATTGGTATGAAAATGCCGGACAACTACATCGTGGAAATGTTCTGCGACAGGGTGGCCGCTAGTAAGATATACCATAAGGACGATTATACAGATAGATCCGCTCTTAACTATTACATGAATGGTAAGAGCAAGAATATCCTTCATCCATATACCAAAAAGAGACTGGAAATGCTCCTCAACATGCTAGCTGAAAAAGGCGAGGAGGAGACCTTTGCATATGCAAAGAGATATATGGAGGGCTACAGGAGATATCTTAAGAGACAGAAGTATAAGAAGAAAATAGAAAAGAAGCTAGACAAGAAATATTCTGAAAAACTAAGTACTAGTCTGGATAGAAAGTACAACAGAAAACGTAAACACGACATCAAGATAAATCATAATAAGAAAGATAAATATTTAAGACAGAAATAGATTACATCGGAGAAGAGTAACGCATGGCATTCACACATTTACACGTACATACTGTATATAGCTTGCTAGATGGATTTGCTAAGATTCCTGACCTTGTAGGAAGGGCCAAGGAACTTGGCTTTGATAGTCTTGCAATAACCGACCACGGGGTCATGTACGGCGTGATTGAGTTCTATAAAGAATGCAAAGCTCAGGGGATAAAACCTATTCTAGGTTGCGAGGTGTATGTTGCTCCGGGTAGTAGATTCGATAGAGAGACAGGCGCAAATGATGAGAGATATTATCATTTGATTCTTCTCGCTGAAAATGAAATCGGTTACAAGAACCTGACCAAGATAGTATCTCAGGGCTTCACAGAGGGCTTCTACTATAAGCCTCGTGTTGATAAGGAGGTTCTTCGAGAGCATCATGAAGGAATCATATGTCTCTCTGCATGTCTTCAGGGTGAAGTGGCATTTTATCTGAAGAGAAGGCTGTACGATGAGGCAAAGAAGGCGGCTCTTGAATACCTCGATATTTTTGGCGAGGGTAATTATTTCCTGGAAATGCAGGACCACGGCCTTTCAGATGATACGATCGTAAATGCTGATCTCCTTAGAATGTCCGAGGAGACGGGAATAGAACTAGTTTGTACAAATGATTCTCACTATGTACGTGCTGAGGATTGGGAGGCTCATGACATTCTCCTATGCATGCAGACGGGAAATACAATTAACGATGAAAATAGACTCAGATATGAGGGCGGACAGTACTATCTCAAGTCTGAGGAGGAAATGCTAAAGCTATTCAGCTATGCGAAGCAGGCGGTTGAGAATACACATAAAATCGCAGAGAGATGTAATGTAGAAATCGTTTTCGGAGAGCAGAAGCTGCCTAAGTACGATGTTCCAGAAGAATATCCAGATGCCTTTTCTTATCTTACTTACCTATGTGAAAAGGGACTTAAGGAAAGATATGAAAATGTTACACCAGAGCTGGAGGAGAGACTCCATTACGAACTGGGAGTCATAAGAGATATGGGCTTTGTGGATTATTTCCTGATAGTTTGGGACTACGTTAATTATGCAAAGAGTCACGATATAGCTGTAGGCCCTGGTAGAGGATCTGCAGCAGGTAGTATCGTATCCTACTGTCTCAAGATTACAAATATCGATCCTATCAGATACAGCCTGATTTTCGAGCGATTCCTTAATCCGGAACGAGTAAGCATGCCCGATATAGATATCGATTTCGCGCCTGAGGGTAGACAGGCTATGATAGCATATGTCTCCGAAAAGTATGGTCCAGAGAAGGTTGTGCAGATCATTTCCTTCGGTACCATGGCAGCGAGAAATGCCATCAGAAGCGTAGGTCGTGCGCTGGATATAAACAGAGGTCTGGTGGATAAGGTTGCAAAGGCTATACCCAATGGCTCCAATCAGATGACACTTTCCCAGGCCCTTAAGGAAAGTCCTGATTTCATAAAATATTATAATGAGAGTCAGGATGTAAAATATCTCGTTGATATGTCGCTTCAATTGGAAGGAGTTCCTAACCACCCATCGAAGCATGCGGCGGGAGTTGTTATCGGTAGAGAACCAATAGTTGAATATGTTCCATTATGCAAGAATAGTGGCGATGATGCTATATCTACTCAGTTTGAGAAGGATACCCTCGAACAGCTTGGGCTTCTCAAGATGGACTTCCTTGGACTTAGAAATCTGACTGTTATTAAGGATGCACTGAAGAATATCGAAGAAAGAACCGGCGAGGTTATAGATATCGACAATATCAATATGGCCGATCCAAATGTATTTGAATTGATATCCTCTGGCGACTGTGCCGGTGTATTCCAGCTGGAGAGTGGAGGAATGCAGTCCTTCATGAAGGAATTGAAACCAAATTGTCTCGAGGACGTTGTAGCAGGTATATCTCTATACCGTCCGGGCCCTATGGATTTCATTCCTCAGTATATAAAAGGCAAGAATACTACTGGTCCTATCAAGTATGATACACCTGAACTCGAACCTATCCTGGAGCCAACCTATGGCTGTATAGTTTATCAGGAACAGGTTATGCAGATAGTTATGTCGCTGGCGGGCTACAGCATGGGTAAGTCTGACGAGGTTAGACGTGCAATGTCCAAGAAGAAGGCTGGCGTAATGGAGAAGGAACGTGAGTACTTTGTTTATGGAAATGAAGAACTGGGCGTTCCGGGATGTATCAAGAATGGAATAAGCGAGGAAGTAGCTAACAAGATATTTGACGAAATGACAGACTTCGCTAGTTATGCATTTAACAAGTCACATGCTGCGGCGTACTGCGTAATCACATATCAGACTGCTTACCTCAAGAGATATTATCCGCTGGATTATATGGCTGCGCTGCTCACATCTGTTAGAGATAAATCAGAGAAGCTGAAGACTTATATCGAGGCTGTTCGTAGGATGGGAATCAAGATTCTTCCACCGGATGTTAACTACGGAGAAGGCAGATTCACGGTTGCAGAGAATGGAATCAGATACGGTATGTCAGCTATCAAGTCTGTGGGAGACGCAGTGGTTGATGCTATTGTAGAAGAGAGACGTAAAAATGGTCTCTTCAAGGATCTGAAGGATTATATTTCCAGAATGTCTGGAAAGGAAGCTAACAAGAGAACTATTGAAAGCTTTATACTGGCGGGGGCATTTGACTCTTTTGGTGCAAATAGAAAGCAGATGATGACAGCTTATCCTGACATAGCTTCTGCGGTATCAGCTGAAAAGAAGAAAAATGCAAGCGGACAAATGTCACTTCTGGACTTTATGTCAGAGGAGGATAGCGAACAGTTCCAGGTGGACTATCCGGATGTACCAGAATTCTCCAAGGATATAATTCTTAGCGGAGAGAAGCAGATGCTGGGCCTCTACATCAGTGGACACCCACTGGATAATGTTAGAGAGCTGCTTGAAAAACAGACAAATGTCAAAACCTCTGATTTTGAAATTGATGAGGAAACCGGACTGGTTAGTGCAGTAGACGGAAAGAACTACACACTTGGTGGCCTGATTGAATCCATTAATACAAGGATAACCCGAAAGGGGGAGAATATGGCCATCTTAAGTGTCGAGGATCTATATGGCTCCATGGAGGTTATAGTTTTCCCTCAGGCATATGAGAGATATAGATCGTTTCTTGAGGTTAATAATGCAGTTATAATAAAGGGACGTGCTCAGGTCTCTGATGATGAGAGTAAGCTGATTGCGTCAGAAATTTACTCAATGGAGAGCTTCGTACAGAAAGGAAATGCTGAGAGCAAGGAACTCTGGGTATTATTTAAGAATCAGGCTGACTACATGAAGAACAAAGGGGATTTTGAAACGGTTCTAGGTGAGCATAGAGGCTTTACACCGGTGTATGTACAGTTAGGCGAGGAGAAGAAAGGATTTAGGTGCCCTGCAAACGTTGATCTGGATACTGGAATAGAAGAGGCACTCATTCTGGAATATGGAAGAGATAGAGTTCTAGTAAGGGTTAAAAAGTAGTGGAGGTGGAAGCTTGGAAACTATCACATCTGTGAATAATGAAAAAGTCAAAAGGGTAAACAAAATCATGAGCAGCGCCAAGGAGAGACGGTATTCCGGCAAGTACTTGGTGGAAGGGCTCAGAATGGTAAGAGAAGTTCCGTCGAAGGATTTGGATCAGCTATTTATGACACAAGCTTTTTTTGACAAACATGTTGCAACAGATCCACGTATGATGAAGCTAGTAAATAGAGCTGTAGATAGGGGACAGAGCTTTATTGTATCGGAGCTTGTACTTAGGAAGATAGCTCAAACCGAGAAGCCTCAGGGTATAGTTGCTCTGGTAAACATGAAGGAGTATAAGCTGGAGGATATAATAGAGACGAAGGATGAGACTCCATTTATCCTTATAGTGGAGAGACTCCAGGATCCAGGCAATATGGGTACTATAATTCGTACCGCAGAGGGAGCCGGAGTTACAGGAATCCTTGTGAGCTATGATTCCGTTGATATTTATAGTCCAAAGGTTGTTAGATCAACGATGGGCTCAATCTTCAGAAAGAAGATAGTTATAACCTATGATATCCTAGGCGATATCGATAGGATGAAGGAAGCGGGAATCAAGATATTCGGAATGCATCTGGATGGTCGTTCTATATATGACGAGGATCTGACTATTCCATCTGCTTATCTTATAGGAAATGAGGGAGCGGGTCTATCTGAGGAAGTAAGTAAAAAGGCAGACAAGCTACTAAGAATTCCGATGCTCGGTAAGGTTGAGAGTCTAAATGCCGCTGCGTCAGCGACGATCATTTCATATGAGAGTCTCAGACAGCGCATAGGAAAGAGTGATATGTTTTTCTTATAAATAAATTATGCCATAGCTATGGCAATAATCCGGGAGGGTATGAAAAATGTTTTGTAGTAAATGTGGAAGTCCCATAGAAGAGGGAGCAAGATTCTGTACAGCGTGTGGAGCGCCAGTAGAGGATGTACAACCGGCCCCAGCACAGCAAGAAGCAGTGCAGCAGCCAGTGCAGCCAGAACCAGTGCAGCCAGAGCCAGTACAACAGCCAGTACAACAGCCAGTACAACCAGAAATGGCACAGCAGACAGCTCCAGTGCAGCAAGCAGATCCTAAGCAGAAAGCACCAAGTAATATTAACTTCAAGAAAATAGCAATCATAGCAGGTTCTGCAGTAGGTGCTATAGTTCTACTTCTACTTTTATTTTGTCTGATCATTCCAAAGCTAACATACAAAAAGGAAAATGCTATTCTGTTCAAATCAGATGACAAGCTCTATTATCTGAAGGATGTTAATAAGCCTCAGAATGCAATGGAAATAGATAGACTATCTTTTGATGACTATGTTCCTAATAATGCATTTACAGAGGATGGAAAGTATATATATTTCTTCACAGATTATGACAACGAAAATGATACAAGCACTCTATGCAGAGTAAAGGTCAGCAAGCTGAAGAAGAACAGGTCTAATAAGCAGTATATTGAAGAAGTAGCAAAGGACGTGCGTTACTTCCAGTTTGTTAAGGATGATGTTTTCTATCTCGATGACAACGGAAAGCTTGTTATGGAGAAGAAGGGCAAGAGCATAACTGTTGCTAAGGAAGTAGCTGATTTCTGCGTAAGCGAGGATGACAACACGGTTTATTACTATACAGGGCAGAGCGGTTCTGAAAGTGCAGATGCTGAGATAGGTTATATCGATTCCTCTGCAGGTAAGAAGGTAGTAATAGAGGATGACATCGATAATGTGTATACTCTTACAGCCTCCGGAATGTTTATCTTCAGGAAGAACTTCGAAGAGGATGAAGAAACCGGCAGAAAGACATTTGACCTCTATATAGCTAACAAGAAGCAGGCTAAGAAGCTTGCCGAAAATGTAAGCGATATAATAGATTATAATGCTAAGACAGGCGTTGTATATTACGACTACTATACTAGAGATTTAACACATTATTCAGACTATATTTCATTCCCAGATGGACTTGATGAACTCAAGGAGCCAACTAAGGCAGATGCTTTTGTTGAAGTTTCTGAGGCGGATGTACTGGATGAAGTATTTGATGAATCTATAGATGATGAAAAGAAGACAGAGTTCTATGATGACCTCGACTATGATGAGGAGCTGGGTTACTACTATACTGATAGCTGGTGGTATGATTATGAGTTCTACTACGATGATGCTTCTAAGAAGTGGTATAAGGTAGACGACGATAAGCTTACAGAACTCTGGGATAATTATAATGATAATGAGTCAATGGCTTATACCGCTGAGAATTATAAGGAAATGGAATATGCTGTAGACAAGTATAAGGTTTGTCTGGCAGGTTTTGAAAATGATGAGACTGTACTTTGCGACAGTGTAAATCATGTAATGGGTGACGCGGAAAGCGGAATTCTGATCTATAACGATGTTCCAGATGAATGGGATAAGATCAACTATGCATCCCTTGGAGATGCTACTGCTGGTGACAAGATACTTGAGATATATTCAAATAGTCAGCTGTATTATCAGATAGCTGATGGCGAGCCTCAGGAATTCGAAGCAGATGCAGATACTGTATTTGTAGAAGCAGTAGATGGTGATAAGGTTGCAATCTCTACCTACAAGGACGATGAAAAAGAGTTCTACTATGCAGAGATATCAGGTGATAAGTTCTCCAGGTTCGAGCTTCTTGAGGATGACTACGAATCAATCGGTGGAACCTTCAAGTCAGGAAATCTATACTACATCAGATTTGATGAGGAGGATGAAGGAACACTATATAAATATAATGGTGCAAGTTCAGAAGAGGTTCTCAGTGATGTAGATGGTACTGTTGCTGTTACAAAGCAGGAGGAATATGTATATTCTTCAAAGGGTGACCTTGAGCTCTATAACAAGGATGGACAGAAGAAGGACGAAATCAGAGATGTAGATGATTATATCTATATCAAGAGAGACAAGATTCTTTATAAATCTGATGATGAGCTGTATCTCTACAAGAATGCTAAGAAGCAGCGCATGATCTCAAGTGATGTAGATGACTTTGTATCTTATGCTCGTCAGTATGGACTGACAGATATCGATGATTATCTATATTAAATGCTATTTTATTAAATCCTATTTAGACGAAATTAAGAATCATACAAACCGAGGAAAGTAAAATGAGATGTGAGTATTGTGGTAAAGAGCTAAAGAGCGATGCTATATTCTGTACAGCGTGTGGAAAGAAGCAGGAGAAGCTTGTAAAGAAGATAACACCACTTTTCTGTACCAATTGTGGTAATAAACTGAAGGAAGGCGATGGCTTTTGTACATCCTGTGGAGCTAAGGTGGAGACTACTGAAGTTATTGATTCCGCCTTTGTCGAGCCACAACAGGTGGCACCAACTCAGCAGGCGCCAACCTCTCAGGCTGAAGAGACTCAGATGCCAGACGCCAATAGAGCTTCTGTTCAGAAATCATCTGGAAATTCAGTGCAGAAAAACACAAGTTCAGCTAAAGAACAGGGAAAACAAAAAGACTCAAATGGTTCTAGCAAGAAGGTGCTGATTATAGTAGTTGTAATAATCTTCTTCTTACTCCTATGTGCTCTCGGCTTCATGTTCCTTTACAATAATGTCCTTAATTCAGATGAGGATAGAATCGAAAAAGATTACGATGACGACGATGATGAGGATGACGATAAGAAGGAAGAGAAGTCGACGGAGGCAGATGAAGCTACTACAGAGGCTGTAACGGAAGCTACAACTGAGGCTGAAGAGGATAAAGAAGAAGTTAAGGCTGATTACGATCTGACGGATAAAGCAGATATAACAATCGAAGGTACATTTTCAGAGAGCAATAGTGGTGACTATATAATCAAGCTTGCACAGAATCTTAGCTTCAAGGATGGAGATACCGTCCTAGAGGATATAAAGAGTGTCCGAATAGATATGAGTGATCTGGATTATAAGATAAATGACCATGCTTCAAAGGGCGACGTTATCAAGATTACAGGTCAGGGATATACTCAGGATGACAAGGTTTATATCAAGGCAAAGACAGTTCTAGATGATGAAGGCAAGGATATATCTGAGACAGAGGAGCTAGATGGCGACTATATAATTGAAAACAGTAGTAGAGAGCTCCTTACAGAAGATGATATAAAAGATCTCAGTCTTAAGGAACTCAACTATGCTAAGAATGAAATCTATGCAAGACATGGTAGAAAATTTGCTTCGAAGGAATTGCAAGATTACTTCAATAGTAAAGACTGGTATAGCGGAACCATTGAACCAGAGGATTTCAGTGACTATAGTTTAAATGATGTGGAGCTTGCAAATGCTAAGCTACTTAAGGATAGAGAGTATTCTATCGATCCAAATGGATATCCACTTGATAAATAGGAAAAACAAATGAAGAAAATAGTAAGTGCCATACTTATATGTTCTCTGCTTCTGGGGCTTACGTCCTGTGGAAAGGCAGAGGAGAAAACTTCAGAAATGACTACAGAAGCTTCCGAGATGGAAGCTTCTGTTAATGATGCAGAATATAGTGGCATAGCGACAGCAACGGAGGCTACAGCCCTTGAAGCTACTGAACTGGAAGCGGAAGTGATGATTAATCCAAAGAGTGATATTCTTATTTCTATAGATCCAGGACACCAAAGTGAAAGAATTGATATGAGTGCGCTGGAGCCAAATGCACCAGGCTCTTCGGAGATGAAGGCTAAGGCGACCGGTGGAACAACTGGAAGATTCACAGGAGTTCCAGAATATCAGCTGAACCTCGATATATCACTTAAGCTTCGTGACAAGCTTGAGGAAGAAGGCTACAACGTCATTATGACTAGAGAAGATAATGACACTGCCATCAGCAATATGGAGAGAGCGTGTCTTGCGAATGATGCGGGAGCGGATATAAGTATAAGAATACATGCCAACGGAAGTGATGACTCTGGCACAAGTGGAGCGCTCGCACTAATTGGTTCGTCGGGAAATCCATATGTTGGAGTTCTATATGACGACAGCTACAACCTTGCTACCAACGTCTTAAATGAGTATTGTGCCAATACAGGAATGCCTAATCAGGGTGTCCAGACAAATGATACTATGACAGGTATCAACTGGAGTCAGGTGCCGGTAATGATTCTCGAGATGGGCTATATGACCAATCAGACGGATGATACTAATATGCAAAATGCAGATTATCAGACGAAGATGGTTGAAGGAATAGTATTTGGAATAAATAAGTATTTTGGACTGGATAATGGTTACTATACAATTCCAGTCGAGGCGCCTCACGAGGCATCTGAGCTAGAGAAGTCTGTAAATGACATACTGGACAGTGAGAGGAATAAAGGAGCGGTATGCTCAGCCTTTATAAAGAATCTAAAAACTGGTGAAACGATAAACCTATCTACAGCAACACACCGCGCAGCAAGTGTTATCAAGCTCTTCATAGCCGGTAAGGTTTATGAGGATATGGAACGACTAAAAAGAGCGGGCTATTCAGAAAGTAATCTCGATGCTCTGGTGGAGAAGATGATATCTGCCAGTGATAATGATAGTGCGAATCAATTGGTCAGAATACTTGGACTTGAAGATGCTGATAAGGGAATGGCATTTGTGAATGAATATATCCAGGCTCTGGGATATACTGAGAGCAAAATGGGAAGACTAATGCTCGACTTTGATTCAGAAAATGAAAATTATGTAGAAGTTGCAGAAGTAGGAGACTATTTGGAGAAACTCTATAACGGAGATGTAAAGGGAGCGGACAAGATAGTAGGTTACATGAAGAAGCAGGAGCGTACAGGTAAGATACCTGCAGGACTTCCTTCAGGTGTTGCGGTAGCTAATAAGACTGGAGAGCTTGAAGATGTGGAGCATGATGTAGCCATTGTATATGGTGAAGACTCGGACTATATCCTCTGCGTTCTGATGAGTCAACTGAGTAGTACGAGCGAAGGTGTTGAAGCGATACAGAAAGTTTCCCAGAAAGTATATGAAGAGTGGAAATAAATTACTTATTAGGTATAAAAAAACAATACGTTTTGCATAACAAAAGAGCGATAGCTTGACACCCCTTCTGTATAGTGTTATAGTCTTCTAAGGTAGAGGACGCGATGATTATCAGTAGCATTTCTGATGGGGCTGGCCCAATAGACGATTTGTGAAAGGATGAGTCGCCGAAGCGATGGAACGCCACGCAGTTTCATGGGCTGGGACTTGGATGAATAATTCAAGGACTGTCATCCAGGATAACAGGATGGAGTGCTACGGTATAGGATTATCTATGGACCGAAACTCCGTTTTGGTCCATTTTCTTTGTAAATATAGTGTAGTTTAAATTGAAGGAGGATTTTTTATTATGGCTATATTCAAGGGTTCGGGTGTTGCACTCGTTACACCATTTCTTCAGAATGGTGATGTAGATTATGAAGGACTAAGACGACTGGTTGATTTTCATGTAGAGCATAAGACTGATGCTATCATAGTTTGTGGTACAACAGGCGAATCTGCAACACAATCAGTTGAAGAACATCTTGAGAGTATCAGTGTAGTAGCTGAGCAGGCAAATGGTCGTATACCAGTAATTGCCGGAGCAGGATCAAATGATACAAACACAGCTATCGAGATCTCACAGGAGTCTGAGAAGTGTGGAGTTGATGGACTTCTCATTGTTACTCCTTACTATAACAAATGTACGCAGGGCGGTCTTGTTCAGCACTATACTAAGGTAGCTGAGTCAACAGATCTTCCTATAATCATGTACAATGTTCCAAGTAGAACAGGTTGTAACATTCTTCCAGCAACAGCTGTTAAGATAGCTAAGGAAGTTGATAATATCGTAGCTATTAAGGAAGCATCAGGAAATATTTCACAGGTTGCAGAGCTTGCTGCACTTGCTAATGGATGCATCGACATTTATTCAGGAAATGATGATCAGATTCTTCCACTTATGTCCCTTGGCGGAATCGGTGTAATCTCTGTAACAGCAAATATCATTCCTGATGATACACATGACCTGTGCCAGAAGTTCTTCGAGGGAGATATCGAAGGTGCTCGTGCACTTCAGCTGAAGGCTATCGAGCTTTGCAAGGCTCTTTTCTGCGAGGTTAATCCTATTCCAGTTAAGAAGGCTACAGAGCTTATGGGTATGACAAATGGAGTGGTTAGACTTCCACTTACAGAGATGGAGCCAGAGCATGCTGCATATCTCGAGAAGACTATGAGAGAATATGGTATAGAGTTTTAAAGGTCATTCTGAACGAATCAAATAATCTTTAGTGAGGAAAATAAAATGACAAGAATAATAATGAGTGGTTGCAGCGGACGTATGGGTCGTATGATAACAGGTCTTGTTAAAGATGGCGAGGGCGCCGAGATAGTTGCCGGAGTTGATGTATTCGATGATGGTACACTTGGTTATCCTGTATATAAAAGTATTGAAGATGTTAAAGAGGAAGCGGATGCCATTATTGACTTCTCAAATCCTAGTACACTTGACAGTACGCTGGAATATTCAGTTGCTAAGCAGGTTCCTGTAGTTCTATGTACAACAGGATATTCTGAAGAACAGCTGGCGGATATTGAAAAGGCGAGTACCAAGGTGGCGATACTTAAGTCTGCAAATATGAGCCTTGGTATCAATACCATTATGGAACTCCTAAAAACAGCAACAACTGTTTTCGGAGGCGCAGGATTCGATATTGAGATAGTTGAGCAGCATCATCATAACAAACTGGATGCTCCTTCAGGAACAGCACTTGCTCTTGCAGATGCAATCAACGAAGCTGCAGAGGGCAAGTATGAATATGTCTATGACAGAAGTCAGAAGAGAGAGAAGAGAGATGCAAAGGAAATAGGAATATCTGCTGTTAGAGCTGGTTCTATTCCTGGAATCCATGATGTTATCTTCGCTGGTCCCGATGAAGTTATAGAGATAAAGCATACAGTTTATTCTAGAGCAGTTTTTGGAAATGGAGCTATCAGCGCAGCTAAGTTCCTAGCAGGAAAGCCGGCAGGACGTTATGATATGAAGGATGTCATTGCAGAACAGTTGACAGTTGCTAAGTAAGACTTTTGTCCGGGTACATAGCGGTAACAGACTAAGGAGTATATAGATGACAGAGGAACAGATTCTATGTAGTGCTTCAAAGTACACTAAGAAGTTCTACTTCAATCCTAAATATTCAAACCTTCCTCAGAAGATTAAGGATGAGCTTCAGATAGCTCTCGTAATCTTTACAGAAGAAATAGGTGGAGAGATATTTCTATACTATGATGATGAAGGCGGTCTCTCTATAGCGACAGATCATGAAGAAAATGATTTTCTTTACGATGAGATCGGCAGTGGACTTAAGGTCAACCAGCTGAGAAACGAGAAGAGAGAGCTTTTTGAACAACTGGAAGAATATTATGAACTAATGATCATGATGACCCCTGGTGCTGTTAACAAAGAATAGTAGATTGTCATCCCGAACGACCAGAGGGAGTGAGGGATTTACCCAAGGAGAATAAAACACATGTTATTTGCAATTGATGTTGGAAATACAAATATTACAGTTGGACTGTTTGACGGAGAGAAACTCATCAAACAGTTTCGTATGATAACACAAACATCCAGAACCTCTGATGAATACGGTGTCTTCCTCAGACAATGGCTCGATATAAATGTGGGATCTGATGCGAAGATAGATGCGGTCATCATATCATCAGTTGTTCCAAATATAATGCATTCACTTACAAGTTCTATAATCAAGTATTTTGATGTAAATCCACTGATAGTTGCACCTGGTATCAAGTCCGGAATCAGACTTGCTATTCCAAATCCAAAGGAATTAGGTGCAGACAGACTTGTAGATGCAGTTGCAGCTTATGAGTTGTATGGTGGACCGGTTATAGTAGTTGATTTTGGAACAGCTACTACGCATGATCTGGTTCTTGAGGATGGTACATTTGCAGCAGGTGTTACATCTCCTGGTATAAGACTTGCGGCAAATGCTCTCTGGACTGGAACAGCTAAGCTGCCGGAGGTTGAGATTAAGAAGGTAGATACAGTACTTGGCAAGGATACAGTTTCGAGCATGCAGGCGGGAATCTACTATGGATACATCGGACAGACAGAATATATAGTTAAAACTATGAAGAAGGAATCAGGTCTTTCAAATATCAAGGTTGTTGCAACTGGTGGTCTTGGTAAAATGATTTCAGAAGCAACAGACGAAATAGATATATATAATCCTGAGCTAACCCTTCACGGACTCAGAATAATTTATGACAAGCAGTAATATGTATAACGATTTATTTAACAATAAAATATTCTTAGGACCAATGGCAGGCGTGACAGACCTGCCTTTTCGCATTCTTTGCAAGGAACAGGGAGCGGACGTGATGGTTACGGAAATGGTATCTGCGAAAGGACTATATTATGGAAGCCCTAAAACAGATATCCTGCTCGCTACGGACGAGAGAGAAAAGCCTGTAGGACTTCAGCTCTTTGGAAGTGAGCCGGAGATAATGGCTGGGGAAACAGTGAAGCTGCTGGATAGAGGCTATGATTTCATTGATATCAATATGGGTTGCCCGGTTCCGAAGATAGTTAATAATGGTGAAGGCTCCGCCCTGATGAAGAAACCTGAGCTGGTTGAAAAAATAGTTAGGGCAATTGTAGACGCTATAAAGGAGTATGCTTCAAAGGAAGAGGGAATAAAAGCTGTTCCTGTTACAGTCAAGATGCGTGCAGGCTTCAGTCAGGACACCTTAAATGCTCCGGAGGTTGCACAGGCTGCAGAGGAAGGGGGAGCTGCTGCAGTGGCAGTTCATGCCAGAACAAGAGAACAGTATTATAGTGGAAAGGCAGACTGGTCTATAATAAAACAGGTTAAGGAAGCGGTCAGTATTCCGGTTATAGGAAATGGAGATATACGTTCAGCTGAGGATGTGCTTCGAATGAAGGAAGAAACCGGCTGCGACAGCGTGATGGTTGCAAGAGCGGCGAAGGGTAATCCGTGGATATTTAGAGAGATAAAGGCCGGGCTGGAAAAGGGACTGGATCAGGTGCCAGCAAGACCGGAGCTGGACGAGGTAAGAGATATGATGCTTAGACATATCAACCTTATGCTGGAGCAAAAAGGAGAATATATAGGCGTCAGAGAAATGAGAAAGCACGTTGCCTGGTATACGGAAGGTATTTACAACAGCGCAAAGCTTAGAAGAAGAGTATGCGAAATAGAGAAGGCTGAAGAGCTGATAGATGTAGTGAGTAAGCTTGGAACGATAGAAATATAGAATATGTATAGTATGTTAAATCTTATGCTGAAACCTTGACCTAAATTAGCTCTAGTGTTATAGTTGCAAATATCTGTTATTCGGGAGATGAATGTATTGAAGAAGAAACTAAATAAGCTCAAAAGAATATTTAGTGAAAATCTCAAAACTATTGGTTCCGTTATAGTTGTAGCGGCGCTACTTATTGCGTGTCTTGCTACAGTTATAGAAAGAAATACTACCCGCACTGACGAAATGGGAAGACTGATAGCCATCACGCCACTTTATGATGAACCGGTTATGGCACCTAGGTATGATAAGATAGCCTATACAACCATCGCTGATTCAAAGGCGGCAAAGAGGGCTGAGAATAGTCAGGGCATCAGAGATTCAGTTGGTGCGTATAGTGGTAATAAGAAGCTGACCGAACAGCAGCAGAAGGATAAGGCGGCCCTGGAGGCTCTTCTTGCTAGTAATACAAGAGGAACCGCCGGCGACTACGCTAAGGATAGAAATGAAAAGTACAAGGTTAACCAGATCAAAGAGGTTAATGATAACATTTCCGTTTCCTTTACTCCTAATGCCTCCTTTGGTAATTCAGGTGTTGGCTCAGCTGTATTTACAAGCTCAAATGGTTCTTACCAGGGACAGTTCCTGCTGACAGGTTATTGTCCGTGCGCTATCTGTTGTGGTAAGACAAATGGTATAACCGCCAGTGGTAGTCTGGCTACTTCAAATCATACAATCGCTGCTGACCGTAGATATGCCTTCGGTACACAGCTTGTAATAAATGGACAGGTTTACACTGTTGAGGACCGTGGTGGTGCGATACAGGGTAATCATATAGATGTATTCTTTAATACTCATGCAGAGGCGCTTGCCTTCGGTAGACAGTATGCAGATGTTTATCTCTATACTGGCGAGGCAAGTTCGAGCGGCTCAGATAGTAGCTCGGACAGCTCTTCTGATAGTAATGAAGATGGTGGGGAATAATTATAGAAAGCGAGATAGTTATATGGGTTTTCTTTACAGAAGTACTAGAAATGAAAATGAAACAGCAACGGCTAGTGAAGCTATACTTAAGGGCTTAGCTGAGGAAGGCGGACTCTTTGTTCCTGATGAGATTCCTGCGCTGGATGTTCCTTTTGAAACATTAGCAGAGATGGATTATAAGGGCGTTGCCTACGAGGTTATGAGCCGCATGCTTACAGACTTCACAGAGGAAGAGCTAAAATATTGTATAAATGGTGCTTATGATAGCAAGTTCGATACAGAGCTTATAGCGCCTGTTAAATATCATCATGGAGCCTATATCTTAGAGCTGTTCCATGGAAAAACTATAGCATTTAAGGATATGGCACTTTCAATCCTTCCATATCTTTTAACAACAGCTGCAAAGAAAAATAATATAAATAATGAGATAGTTATACTTACAGCTACATCAGGAGATACAGGAAAAGCTGCACTTGCAGGTTTTGCTGATGTTCCTGGAACAAGGATCGCTGTATTCTATCCTAAGAACGGTGTTAGTCCTATTCAGGAAAAGCAGATGGTTACAGAAAAGGGCAAGAATACATTTGT
>DFEN01000149.1 GCA_002368685.1 Lachnospiraceae bacterium UBA3801 | reverse complement strand
ATTACATATCCTGTTCAGCCAGATAGTCGATATACTTACCTGTTCCTACGGCTACGACTGACATAGGATCCTCAGCAGTTACAGTAGTTATTCCTGTCTTTTCCTCAACCAACTGTTCAAGTCCATGAAGCAGCGCTCCACCACCTGTCAGAACTATTCCACGATCAGCGATATCCGCTGCAAGCTCTGGTGGAGTCTTCTCGAGAACTGCGTGAATAGCTTCAACAATCTGTCCTGTCGGTTCTCTCAGAGCTTCCTCTGTTTCATCAGAGGTAATAGTAACAGTCTTAGGAAGACCAGTAACCAGATTACGTCCTCTTACATCCATGGAAATGTTCTCTGGTCTCTTATAGCTAGTTCCGATATTTATCTTAACCTCCTCGGCACTTCTCTCGCCTATCAGAAGGTTGTGTCTCTTTCTTATATATTTAATAATGGCATCATCGAAATCATCACCTGCAGTCTTGATAGATGAGGTAACAACTGCACCACCCATGGAAATAACCGCTATATCAGTAGTACCTCCCCCGATATCCACTATCATATTTCCAACCGGGCGAACTATATCGATACCAGCACCTATAGCTGCCGCTATTGGCTCCTCTACGATATTAACGTATCTTGCTCCCGCATTATAAGTAGCAGTCTCAACGGCTCTCTTCTCAACCTCAGTAGCGCCAGAAGGAACGCATATAGATATACGTGGTCTACGCCCGAAGAAGTTACGTCCAATAGCCTTCTTGATGAAATATTTAATCATCTCCTCAGCCTTTGTATAGTCTGAGATAACTCCATGCTTCAGAGGTCTGATAGCTATAAGGTTTCCAGGAGTTCTTCCCAGCATGAGTCTAGCCTCTTCACCTATCTCAACTATCTTCTCTGAATCCTTATCATAAGCGATAACTGTAGGCTCCTTCAGAACCACGCCTCTACCTCTCACATATACAAGGATATTAGATGTACCAAGATCGATACCAATATCTAGATTTGCCATTATATTACTCTCCTTAAATTACTCTTCCGGTGTCATAACAAGGACTGATACCTTACTTCCATCATTCCATGTCATGAAATATTCTGTCACGTCATATATTCCATCGAGCTTGTCGATATATCTCTTATACTTCTCGCTACCATTATAAATGGCTTCATTCATAGCTTCATTCATGCCTTCATATTCTTCCTGAACATTAGGTATCATTGCGAAGCTGTCCTGACCTGTTATGTCAAAGCCCATCTTCTCCTTGAGCATAGGATTTGCATATATAACCTTGCCGGTCTCAACATTTCTAACGAACAGATACACAGGTAATGTATCAAATATATCAAGAATCACCTTGCTTCCGCGGCGGCTCTTATGAATTCTCTTACGGATAGCTATATCCGTAGAAATCATCGCTGCTATATCTCTAGCAAAGGAAACCTCACGTTTGCTCCAGATTCGCTCACGCGAATTCTCTATGAAAATGAGTCTTCCTATGTAAATGTCATCATAATTAATCGGAAATACCATAACTGCTCTGGCATTTCCCTTGAATATCTCAACCCTCATCTGGTTGGTCATATTCTTCTTATCTATCACAAGACCCTCAGCCTTTATCTTATTCTGAAGCTCAACGTCATAGTGGTCGTTTTCCCAACCGAAAACATCTTCAGCCTCTTTACTCTTACCAGTTCTTGCCCAGTAATCAACGAGATTCATATGACCCACGCGCTGTCTATCCACAGCGTAGTAAACTATATAATCAACATCGAGAAGCTTACCAACATTCTCATAGAGTTCCAGGATATTTGTCCTGTCTCCAGCCGCAACAACCTTAAGAACCTTACCCATAATCTCCTTGGCATTTCTCTCGAAATCAAGCTCATACTTGATGTTCTCCTCCTCGCCGGATGCAACCGACCCAACATAGAGCCTTGTAATAGTATCTGAAAGTATCTCAGCATTTTTTGAGAAATGCTCAAATGCCTTAAACAGCTTCTGGTTCTGTCCCTTTGTATGCGCATAGAGCACCCAGGTCGCATAGAATTTGCCATCTATAAAAATCGGAGCCGCAGCAAGTCTGCTGTCAGGATTTCCATCATCTATCTCCGAGTACATAGCCTGTCCGGAATCTGCTATACAATTGACTATATCATCGTATAGCTTACGGTGTTTTGGATTAAATACCATTTCATGGAACTCACCCAAGTATGTAGCCGGTCCGGTTGGTTCGACAAGTTTCTTTCCATTTATATCCAGAACAACACTATATAGCTCACATACAGAAGCAAAGCTGTTAACTATATCATCTATATGTTGTTCTCTAAAAAACTCGGCATTTATCTTCTTCATGCCGTCAATCCTTGGTTCCTGAACACTCCTTACCTCCGACACCTGCGAAGTCTTTGGAATCTCCCTAATAATGAACTCAAGGAGCTTATTTCCATCTCTATCCGGAAGGTGAATGATATCAACATTTACATTTCTAACATATCCATCATCCCCGATATTTCTTACCTCATAAGAAAAATTCTCATCCTGGGATAGAGACATGGTAACAGCTTCATTGAACTTATCTCTGTCATTAGGATGAACATAATCATCAATCAGCCTATAGCCCTGTTTCAGTGCTTCGGCATTTATCCCTAATATCTCTGCATTTGGGGAAATGTATTCCAGCTTTCTACGATTCAAAGAGGCGGACTTAGAGATTGAACTAACAACAACTACCAGTCCAGCGGTTTCAAGCGCTGCTTGCACGTACTCGAATTCCTTCATGCTACATCCCCCTCTTAAACGTATACATACACAATCGGGTAGCATATAAAAAGCTACCCGATCATTAATTGTTTTGTTTCTTTAAGACACTTTTATTCTGCTTTTGAGTTATCCAGATCTGAGAAAGCACTATCTGTGATTCTCTTTGTCTCATTTACAGCTGAATTTACATCAGCAAGTGCTGCCTGAAGCTGTGCCATGAATCCGCCGATGGAATCGAACTCTCTCTTAACAACTGTTCTATTCTGACGAATTTCTTCTCTTGCCTCAGCTTTATTCTTCTCGCATTCAGCAATAGTATCTTCCTTAAGTCTTTCACATGCTGCCTCTGTCTGAGCCTTGAGATTCTCACACTTCTGCTGTGTCTCAGCATTCATTCTATCTGTCTCTTCCTTAGTTGTTCTCTTCAGGTTCTCACACTCAGCATAGGTTGTTTCCTGCTTCTCCTGACAGCTACTCTGTGTCTGTGACAGGAGTCTGTCACACTCTGACTCTGTAGCAGCCTTCAGCTGTTCACAACGAGCATTTGTTTCTTCAATCATTGCCTTGCACTGTGCTGTAGTCTCTGCTGTTTTAGCTTCACATTCAGCTGTTGTCTTCTGAGTAAGTGCATCTGCTGATTCTCTGGCTGATAGGAGTGTTCTGGATATAGATTCATATCTAGATGCTGATTCTATCTCCCTCTTCTTATATCCTTCGAGATCAACCTTGAGCTGCTGAACCTCGCTCTCCAGCTGTTCATTAACAGTCTTCAGGTTATCTATAGTACTCTTAGACTCTGACATATTTGCTTCGCGCATCTGCTGCAGACCCTTTACAGCTTCGCTAAGCTTGCTGGCATCATCCTTAAGCTTAGTTATTTCATCCTCGTAATGCTTCTGCTGCTCGAGTATATAAGTCTCTGTTGCTTTCTTGTCATATCCACCAAAGGACACTGTTTTGATATCTAATTCCATCACTGTTACCCCTTTCAGAACTTCAAAAATTCTAGCCTAAAGTATAACATAACGCTACCTATTATGCACTTGTTTTTTTACTCTACTGTAACTGATTTTGCAAGGTTACGTGGCTTATCAACGTCGAGGCCCTTAGCATCAGATGTATAGTAGGCTATGAGCTGGAGGATAACCGCTGTTGCAAATACTCCGAAGGTGCTGTCAATCTGTGGTATGAATATCTGCTTGTCGCAAACTTCGGCATTTTCATGCTTTCCCTCCTGGCTGATGAGGATTACATATGCTCCTCTGGACTTAACCTCACGAACATTTGATATAACCTTAGCGTATACGTGTTCTTCTGTTGCGATGGCGATTACAGGAACCTGCTCTGCTATAAGTGCGATGGTTCCGTGCTTCAGCTCGCCGGCAGCGTATGCCTCAGAGTGAATGTAGGATATCTCCTTCAGCTTAAGGGATGCCTCAAGGCTGAGGGTGTAGTCTATTCCACGTCCGATGTAGAATACATCAGGTGCTGTCTTGATATGATTAGCTATTCTGCGAATGTCATTTGATGACTTTATGGTCTTCTGCATTATTTCGCCGACACCCAGAAGCTTAGTCATGAATTCGCGTGCGTCCTCCTCTGACATAATTCCTTTCACAAGTCCGATTCTTGCAGCCAATATATACATAGCTGCTATCTGAACTGTATATGCCTTAGTGCTGGCAACTGCTATCTCCGGACCAGCATGGGTGTAGAGTACGTAGTCGCTTTCACGGGCTATTGTAGAGCCCTTTACATTTACTACGGATAGAACTTTACTGCCCTTCTGTTTTGCCAGTCTAAGAGCTTCCAGAGTATCGATGGTTTCACCGGACTGTGATACTACGATAGTTAATGTGGAGCTATCTATGATAGGATCCTTATATCTGAATTCTGATGCTATTTCTACTGTAACAGGTATTCTGAGCTTAGACTCAATCAGAGACTTGCCCACCATTCCTGCGTGCATAGCTGTACCGCAGGCTACGATAACTATATCCTTAAGGTTCTTAAGTACATCATCATCGATACCGTCATCTGCCAGGAATGGAAGTCCATCCTGAACTCTAGGTGCAACAGTTCTCTCTATAGCCTCCGGCTGTTCATTTATTTCCTTCAGCATATAGTGTGGATATCCACCCTTCTGAGCTGATGTAATATCCCAGTTAACCTCAAGGATTTCAGGTTCAACAGCACGGCCCTTTAAATCCTGAACAGCTATTCCATCCTCTGAAAGAGTCAGGATATGGTACTCAGGAACTACGAAATATTTCTTACTGAAATTTATTACTGCTGTCAGGTCAGATGCAATGATAGAGCCTTTATTTCCTTCGTTATCAAAGGAGGCAGCAACCATTGGACTGACATTTCTGATAGCAAATATCTTACCAGGCTGGTCATCAAAAAGAATGCAGAGTGCAAATGAGCCTGCCAGAAGGTCTACTACCTTTTTAATTGTCTTGTATGGATTTCCTTCGTAGAACTTATCAAGAAGTGCAGCTACAACCTCAGTATCTGTCTCGGACTTAAGCGTATTCTTCAGACCATACTCTGTTGTAAGCTCCTTATAGTTTTCAATGATACCATTATGACAAATGGTAACAGAACCCTGTCTATGTGGATGAGCATTTGTTTCTGTAACTCCACCGTGAGTCGCCCATCTTGTATGACCGATACCACAGGTTGCATCGGTACTATCCTCGGCAGCAGCCTTTTCCAGTTCTTCTACCTTACCTACCTTTTTCTTGAGGATGATTCCTGTCTTAGGATCAAGAACCGCTATTCCGGCACTGTCATAGCCTCTATACTCCAGCTGCTTTAATCCATTTACTAAAATATCCTTGGCAGAGTCACTGCCTGTATAACCAATTATTCCGCACATATCTTTTTCTCCTTTCGTGCACGCCATAATTACCCATGGTTCTTCCATAGGCTGTAAATACTGTAAAATGATTTCAGTTTTACGCACGCTTCATACCTCTCTGTTCTGCAGTCACCCGCAGTTTTTAAAGGTATAAATAACGAATGTGCTACTTCCGAAGGAGCATCCGCCGAATTTTTTCGAAATGTTCTTATGTTTCCTGCCCACCAGGGCACCGCAGAACATACGTTTCGATAACTCCTTACCTCGTCGGCTTGATTTCCTTGCTATATCCGCACTCAAGCACAGTGTACGCTACAGCCTTTTTCATGGCACATCCGTGCCCTGAAACGCCTGTAGCTAACTACGGAAAAACTCTGCGTTTACACTCCGAGTTTTTCCTACTGTGCTTGATTTCTTCGAAATCAAGCACTGTGGCGCTAAGCTTTTTAAGCTTTCCAAAGCTTCTTCCTCCAAAAAAGCCGTATTTATTATATCATATAAAGCATCCAATTAGCAAACAAGGTCGCAGATGTCAATTTACATCTGCGACCACATTCATATACACCACATCAGCCAACTTACTTCTTCATTCCAGTAACTGCTTTATTAGGTTCCTTGATTTCCTTCTGTTTACCGACAACCTTCTTAGGTGCAATCTGCTTCTGCGCTTTCTTAATAGCCAGATTACTTAATTCCTTGAGGGTGATTTCCTTGTTATTGACCTTGACCTTATTATTATATACGTCCTGAGTTCCTACCATTTTTGACAGTTTATCGAGACTATTTATACTATCTATACTGCTCTGGATTTCTTCCTTGCTCTTCTTCTCGTTAAGCTTGGTTGTTAGCTTGCCGACCTCTTTGATAATAGTATCCTGGAATGCAGCATTCTTAGCCTGCGTAATCTTATCCATAGACATATCTACACTGTTAGGATTATTACTTGTCTCTACAGACTTTATATCCTCGCATAGACGCTTTCTGAATCTGTTATTAAATGTCTTAAACTGCTTCATCTCATTCACGAAAGCATCAGATTTTGCATTAATGGTATTCGGATCAAATATAACACTCCCCTTCTGCTGTTCATCAGCAAATACACACTTAAGTGCTGAGGTTGTAATATTCTTCTCTATGTTCTTCTCAGCATCACTTAACTTGAATTCATAGCTGACCTCTTTATTTGCATCCTCAAACAGAGCCCAATCGGAGATGAAGTTCTTCTTTCCAGCCTCTTCATAGAATACAGATTTTACACCATCCTGCATTTTTCTCTGATAGTACTGTTTCACATCATCATAAGAATTAAATGTAGTATGCTTAGGCTTCACATCCGTATCTATATGTAATCCATGCTTCTCATTAATATCTTCGAATCTCTTCTTCGCCTCATCAAGCTGATCAGGTTTAAATTCAGCCACATCCTGCATATAACGATTTCCAAGCTTTTCAATCTGCTCCGCTATATTTCTAGCAAGTAATGATCTGGAGAACTCCTCTAATATCTCGAGTAACTCATCCAGTATTTTCACTATTCGCTCTAGTAGCTCATCTATCGGAAGCTTCTCTGGTCCATTACCATCAAGCTGACCCAGCTGATCGATAACCTCATCCAGCTTTTTGTTCTTCTTACTCTTTCCACGAATATAACCCAGTTCAAGTGATACATCCTCAAATGTCTTATCTCGCTTATCTATACCCATAGACACTTCATCAGCATGAATATGCTCTTCTAAGAGACCTAGAACATTACCCATAGTTTCTCTACGGAACTTAGAATTCTCATTCTCTCTCTTTCCCCTCTTCTCAGCATCCTGCTTCTCACCGTTCTTACGTTCGATGTAGTGTTTCATCTCTACAGCCAGCTTCTTCTTAGCCGCCAGCAGAGTTTCTCTCTGAGAAGCAAGATCGGTTGCTTCAAATTCCTTGATATGCTCGTCCTGGTATTCCTCGACCTCTTGAATAGCCTTGAGGGATTCAATAATATTATCATATTCCTTACTACCGCCCCATACACCCTTATCGGCTGCTTTAAGACTTGCTACACCTGCACCGAGGCTGACCAGTCCCTTATGGATGTCCTCCTGGGAATGCGCATCCACTTCCTGTTTTAAATCAGTCACCTTCTCTGTCTGAAGCGAGTCCATATCAATATCAAGAGGCTCGTCCTGTAGCTCATTTTCCTCTTCTACAGCCACCTCTTCTTCTGGTGCAGCTTCCTCTACTTTATTCTCTTCAGGAGCACGTTCCTCCGGTGCCGCTTCCACTTCGCCCTGATTTAACTGTCTATTTCTCTCTGCAAGAGCTAGAGCACCTGGCTCAATTATATCTCCGACAGTATTTTGGACATCGATATCCTTATGGACCTGCTCCAATAGATTATAGTTTTCATCCTCTATTTTTATCAGCTCAACTAACTCATTAGGACTCATAACCTTCATACAGCCAAATATTTCTTTTAATCTGCCTGTCTTAACTTCAACAGGCGATAACAGCTCCTCAGAAGTAAGTACAGTTCCATCAGAAAGCTTCCTTTGAACAGACTTCGTGAGTCGACGTTCCTCATAACGATTGTTCTTAGGCTCATAAGGATTATCCTTAATCTTCTCCTGATAAGCCTTATCAATCTGCTCCTGCATCACTCTTCTTTCTTCTGTCAATCTGTCGATTTCCATTCCTATACGTGATGCACGTGATGTAATATCACCATACTTGTCATTAAGGTCCTTCAGAATCTTGCTTTCACGCTCATATACTCCCTCATTTACCTTGCGGTCATCTTCATCTATGAAGCCGATTTTCTTCATCTTCTCATAGTTAGCCTTGACCCTGGCAAATATTTTCTCCTGTTTTTCTAATGCAACCTTAGCATCTCTGTATTCCCTATTGGCTCCAATCTGAGACTTCTTTAGTTCTTCTATCCTCTTATTGTGTTCATCCAGTTGTGAATTCAAATCCGCCTTAATCTGCTCATTGTACTTATCGTACATTCTCTGCTTGACTTCAGCGAACTTATCATTGAAGCTTCCGAACAGATTCTTATTAAATTTGACCATGCTGGTATCAACTTCAATCTTGTTATTACTTGAAACACCAACAGTCAGATTATTGACTTCACGTATTCTCTCAGCTTCGGCCAAAAAATCAAGAGCTGTCTGCTTATCGGCATCTCCATTAATCTCAAGTTTACGAGCCTGTTCAATCTTACCCATCGCTTGCTTAAATAATTCACTACTAATTATCGCATTAAAGTTTTTCATCGACCGGAAATCAAAGCCAGTGGAAGCCATATCATATGTGATACGCTTCTTACAATAATCATAAACAGTTTTTCCGATAACATCATCTTTGATGAAATTATCTACATCCTTGTCAAATGTACCTGAATATAGCTTCTTCAGGACATTTTCCTTCCACTTAGCTGCCGCCTGCTTCTCTTCCTCAGTACCTTTTTTAGAGGCTTTATCTGCAGCATTATACTCACGTTTAATTGAGGCCAGGTAATACCTGGTAGCAATCATTTTCGAAGCCTTCTCAGCATTAATATCAGCAGGGGGATTGTTAATTTGAGCTTTCATATCTTCGTCTAAAGCCTCGAAGATTTTGTCCCCCTCTAAATCCTTAAAATCATCATCGAATTTCTTGACTAAGTTCTCATATGACTGAACAACAGACTGATATTCAACAGATGTCATCTTAGACTTATTAGTCTCGAGATAATTATTAATGTCATTTCTTAGATTGATATTTCTTACTATGTTAAGCCTATTCTCCTCATATTTTAAAATAGACTCGCCCTTGGCATTCTTGCCAGTTTCCATTGCGTCATAGTACTCTTCATTTCTGAAATAGTAATCCTGAATCTTCTGCTGAATTTCCAGGAAAGCGGGATCCTTGGAATTCACTTTGTTCACCGGATTTAATATTTCAGCATTATACTTACTCCTTGGCATAAGCGTCTCTCCTCCATATTAGATTATTTTACTATCTACGCCTTATAACTTCTTAGGACATCACTTCTCAGATATAGATTACCTTTTACCTCTACTTAATTAATGTCTGTTTAGACCGGCATTATTGACTGGTGCAACCATTCGACGGATATTATCCATATTTCTGTGAAGATTGTTCATTACATTTGCCTTGAAGTTATTATCGTTAAGTACTCTCTCAACTATCACATCATTTGTCTCCGCACCACGTCTATTTATTACACCTGACCTTATTATCATATTCTTTACCGACTCCACGAGTCCTACCTTCAGATTCTGATCAGACTTTACTATCATCTCATTAACAACATATCTTATCTTAGGGTTCTGAAGTACCTGTTCTGTAATAAAGCCGGCCATTTCTACGATACAATTATTTACAGCATTTCTTCGTTCTTCCTGCCCCTGAATATTATTTGCTTCTGTAAGTGCAGCTACCACTCTATTTTTCAAAGTCTGTTGATTCTCAAGTGAGGTAGATGTTCTAAAGCGGGTAAGCTCTTCATCTGTTTTTCTTTCTACCTCTTTCCATCCACTAAGCGCATGATCAGGATTACTTCTCACGTAAGCTTTGAATGAAGGATTATTGGCAAGATCTGTATACTCCTTCTTAAATGCATTTTTATCGAATGCCTGAAGCACCTCATTTGCTTCATTCAGACTGATATGAGGTCTATATATCTTATCAAGATATTTCTTTGACACGAAATACTTTGCTTTATCAACAGTACTCTCATTATTCTTGATATGCAGATAGTAATCATATCCCTTTGTATATTCATACTTTTTGGACATAGTTTTTGTATAGTCACCTATCTGCTCGCGTAGCTTCAGCTGTACTATAGAAATCCTGTTCAGTTCATCATAGCTAGGTGTTGGATAATCATTTCTCGCTTCTATCGATGCTTTAACATCAGGATGACGATGCATCAGCATATTTACGCCCTCACCTATTTCATTCAAACTTCTATTGCCATAAGCATCACCATTAACGTCAGTTATAAAAGAAACACCGACTCTTAGATTACCAAATGTATTCATCATGACCGGAAGTCTGTTAACCAGATACTCCGATGCACGAAGTCTGTCCTTACCCTTTTCAGAATATTTCCAACCTGTAAGTCCATAATGCGAGGTATAATATTTAACCGCAGCATTATAAGCCTTCAGCATCTGCTGTCTTATAACGTCAGGAGAATAATGACCTGCTTCAAGCTGTTTCATGAGCTCATGCAGACTCTGTGTCATATCCTGATATGATCTGGATCCTTCTCTCTCGAAACCGTAGAAATTCTTAGTTTTATCATCCTGTGAATGGAGCATAAGGTTCTTAACGCCCTCAAGCTTTTCGAGCATTCCATTTATTCCAGCCTTATACGCCTTATATCCATTAACAAAGCGTTCCATGCGTCTTGCACCCGGATTAGATGGTCCCTCCGGTATACCATTTTTCTCAGGATGAAGTCTGGTGATATCCAATTCTACAGGAGGCTGCTCATTACCCACATTATCATTAATATTCTCGTGAGGTTCTACATTATTGTTCTGTTCCTGAATTCCATCCTGTCCTGGAATTTGCACTCCTTCCTGTCCTGGTACCGGTACTTCCTGCTGAATCTGTTCATTCTGCTGTATCTGATTGCCCTGCTGTTCTATATCTAATTGCTGAACAGGCGGCTCATTCCTCTCAAGAGTAAATACTTCTGTCTTTGGAGGTTCAACCACCTCCACAAGTTCAGGAGCGTCCTCAGGATTCCTGATATTTCCAATCTCATCAACCGTTTCTGGCTTTCCATATAATATCAGGTCTTCATAATAAGCATCTACTGAAAGTGAGAATCCACGACGGGCCATATAATACAGAACACGTGCTTCCTTGTACTTATCTGCCAGTTCACTATCCGGATCAATTCCTTTTCTTTCGAAGAAGTCAGCCATACCAAATATTTCTTCATCTATATGCATATGACGGACAACAGACTTTTTTTCCACATTATATTTATCATAAAGCGGCATCTGATGGTCAATAAGAGGTTTAAACAGCTTAGTAAATACAGTGTGGCACTTCTCAAGTTCTTCGTCAGTAAGCATGTTGCTAATTAAAACATTCTCAAAGTCCTTGATGTCAAGCCCTTTCTGGTTCATTCTAAGCTGATATATATCAGTCTTATCATCCTTATCGATACCATCCATCAGACCGGAAATAAACTCAGTGGCTTCAGCTTCCTTCGCCTTATAATCACGTTGTTCCTGAGTCAGACCATCTTCACCTACATCATTTTTATAATGGAATTCCTCCTCTTCCCTGCGCTTTCTTTCTTCTTCAAGACGAATCCTCTCTTCTTCTGCCTTCCTTCTTGCTTCCTCCTCTTCTCTCTTCCTCTCTTCTTCAAGCCTCTTATTACGCTCTTCTCTTTGCTTACTTAATTTCTCGTCTCTGATTAGGGACTGCTGATAATTATACTCCTTCTCATCCTCTTCAAACTGCTTCACATCATTCGCCAGGGCTTCATCAGCCTGTTGCCTTGCTTCCAGACCTTCAAAAAGGTCACCAACCATATCAAGAGCGGCATTATCAGCTTCGTCTACCTCTCCTTCATATTCTGGCACTTCTATAATTGTCTCATCTTCTATTTCAGCAGAATCTTTAAATGGTCTAACATCATAATCTTTATTGAATATATACTGATCAGGGTCCTGTTTTTCAGCCTCCTGCTTAGCATCTTGTTTCTGAAGCTTCTCTTCTTCAGTCTTTTCTTCAGTCTTTTCCTCAACCTTAATCTCTGGATATACAACCTCCTTCGGATGATTTATATCCATGTAGTTACCGACATAACCTGTCCTTTCTTCTACAGTAATAGAACCTATAATATCTTTGACATATGGTTTATGGAAGATATTTACTTCAGGAACAGTCATCGCACGGAGAATATACGCCTTGATATACTTATCTCTAATTACGCGAGCCTCTAACTTATTATGAGGCATTTCCTTCGTCTTTCTGACCTCATCATCTATATCATACGGATTGAAAATCAGTTCTTCTTTATCATTTCTGATATCAAACATCTCAGCAAAAGAAGGATCATCCCAGTATTTCTGTACGGCACCTCTTTGTTCCCTTCTTTCCTTGATGTCACCCATCATATTATCATAATTAAGCTTAAGCCCTGCAAAGACTTCGTCAAACTTTGCCTCTGCCGCAGCCAGATCCTCGTCACTAAGTTTTGCCAGTTCCTCTAATGTAAAGAGCTTTCCTGCATTTTTATTAATTGCAAGCTCTGTGATGCCTTTTCTATCTATACTCCTCGCAGCTGTAATTAGATCTTTATTTCGATTAAGTTCTTCCAGCTCAATCTGCTTAGCATATAGAGAGCTTTCATACGCTGCATCACTTTCCCGAACCTTGGCATCCACTGCCTCTTTATCATACTTAGGCTTATTCTTATTCTGCTTAACCTTCTCACTGTGATCTTTTTCCAAATCAAACTTCCCAGGCTTTGGATAGTTAGCCGGAATATTACGCCTGCTTACACTTCTATACTTACCTCTGCTTATCTTTTCCTTTAATATCTCACCAGTTTTAGGACTGATAACTTCAGCTCTGATCCTGATCTTTTCTCTCGGATCCGCGAGAGCATGGATAACATACGCCTTTTCATATTTAAGCAACTGCTCTGGAGTTATATCATCAAGAGAATGGATGCCGGATACATATTCAGATACCGTCTCATACTTTAGATCAGTATCAGCCTGAATCTCCACTATATCAAGAATATTCTTATGCATACCCATATCAGCATCAACAAGCTTCTTAAATGCTTTATCAAAAAGCTGAGCTGCCTCATCCAGCTCCTCAGAAGATACTTCCTCAGGTTTAAATCTCTTGTTATAGTTCTCAGCATTATTAAAACTAAACTTAAATGTCTCGCCACTTGAAATATCCGGAACAAAAAATGTTATATTACGCGCACGTGATTCCGCCAGGAACATTTCCGATGGTTCAGGTGCTTTAATCGGTACTACAACATTTAGCTTTTTATTATTATATGTTATCTCCGCATTTTCATCTGTAAGAAGTCGCATAAAGAGGAATTTCTTATAATACTCTTTACCAGCCCTTCTAAGATCCATTTCTATTAATAAATCCCTGGACTGTTTCTTAGTAATATTTTCAGACAAGCTATATATCTTTTCCAGACTTATATCTCTGTCTTCTTTCTTATTTGTAATAGTCAGATTATCCAGAAAATCCTTATCATACTCCAGCATGCTTCCATATATCTCATCAAACATTTTGACAGCAGCTGCCATATTCTCTTTTTTTACATCATCAAGTTGATAATACGGAAGACTGGCAGATTCCCTACCAGTATAGCATCTGCCTCTGTTATCAATTGTATTTATCTCAAGGTCATATATTTCAGAATGATTCTCTTTTTCAATCATTTCCTCCAAAGCTCTTAGATTATTTGCAAGATATGCCTCTCTTTCAGCTTCTTCCTTAAGTCTGGCATTTTCCTTATCAAGCGCCTCTCTACGATTCTTATCCTGAACTGCCGCAGTAAACAAATCATTCATAAAGCTGTTAGTTGCAGCCTCAGCATTAATATCGAACTGAGATCTGTAAACCTGCTTTACACCAGCATGATCATATACGACTTCTGCACCAGGTTCACTTAAAGATCTGACAACTAGAGCCTTGATAGTATCATTTAATATCTTATCAGAAGCACACCACTTTTCAGAAAGAGCTCTCTTTATACTTTCAGCAGTATAAACAGTTTTCCCAGCTTTAATGACCTTAAAACCTCTGATATTAAAGTTCTTATTTTTAAGTGGTTCAGCAAATATCTTATCAAATATTTCCACAGCATTATCACGTGTCTCCTGATCCATATCAGCAGCGCCCGTTGAATCAGCTTCTTCGCCAGAAAAAACTTCAAATATTTCTTCATTCCTTTTGCTTATCACGTCAGTACAACCAGAGAGAGCTCCACTAAGTCTCCTTTTCTCATCATAAGATAGTGTACCAGCCTTTTTAGGAGCTATATTAAGAGGAATCTCCTTCCTTCCAGCAACATCAATTTCCTTCCCCACTAATGGAATTATTAAACGCGTCCCATTTCTACTGTAAACATCCACACTTGGGCGGAATATAATCTTTCCTTCATCCTCTAACAGATATCTTAAGATAACCGCTTTTCCACATTTATCTCTGGAATCAAATCCCTCATCATACCACTCCTTGCCAGCAAATACATTATCAGTATAATCAGCCACGTTCACCAAACTTCCATCTTTATTCTGAACAGCAAAGCTGCCAATCATATTATAACGAACTGCTGAGCATAGCTCATTCATCGCATCAAAGAACCCTCTGAAGTAGCCATTAAACTCACTTCGGGCATTTTTGGAGGTCTCATGATCCAGACTAAGAAGATCAGCTTCAATACTAGACTCGCCATCTTTTCTATACTTGTCGAAGAACTCCCTGAGCTTGGACTTATCGATATACTGTAGCTTATCCAGCTCTTCCCTTACTTTTTCTACAGCAGCACTATACTCAGCATCATAATTATCAAAGACCTTCTTCTTAAGTTCTTCATACTCTTTTTCAGTTAACCCTTCATCCTCATTTACATCGTCCTGCCTATCCTCTTCAATCTCTTCATCACTAGAGTCAGCCTCAGACTTCTCTTCTTCATCCATCTCATCGCTCTTATCTTCATCAGCCTCAGCATCCAATTCTTCTTTATCAGCCTCTCCCTCCTCATTGGAAGTATTCTTCGCCTGCTCTATTTTTTCATAATCAACACCAGCATTTCTTAATGTCTTCTTTATAGCAACAGCATCTCTCCTGTCACTCACAACAACTTCATTATCCTTAACTACGGCCGGCGCATAAAGTATATTTGTTTTACCCTCTGCCAAGAGAAGTACGATAGCTGTTTTACATTTATTCTCATCAGAATCGATATTAAACATACCAAAAGTACGGTCATGAATATAAGTCCAAATGTCAGAAATATTTCCCTCCTGATCCTGAATAGCAAAGTTCTTATATATAGCCATTGGATCATCATCTATTTCTTGTAAGAGTTTTTTCTGATCATCTACTATTTTCCCGAATATATTATCAAAAATACGGCTCATATTAGCCAGATCTTCCGCCTCAAAAGTATCCAGACCTCTTATGGCATCTTCTACATTATCTATCAGCCCAAGGCCATCAATCACCTTGTCTACATCAGCATTATCCCGGTTTTTCTGAGCCTCAAAAGTATTTCTGATATCGTCATAACCGTATTCTACAATTCTGTTTTCATTCTTCTTTGGCATATTAGTTCCCTCCTTGATATTTGCTCTTCATATTATAATCCAATATAAATTATATTATAACAAGGTAAAGCATAACAAAAGCGCAACAATTGTAAAATCACTTGTTCATTCAATATAGAAAAAGCGCATTCACCAAGACTTTTGTCCTGATAAATGCGCATTAAACTCTGCTTTTCGCCAAATGTTCAAGTAACCCTTTCTACAATTCTCCAGCATACCTTACTCTCCATCTGTCGGAGTTGCATCAAGTGGTGATGCATTTTCCGGAACGTCAGTGGAGATGATTAAGCGGTCTATACTTCTGAAGTCCTCGTTGCCAATATAGTAAGTGTCATCAGCCGTAATAATTCTCACTGTTACTGTTTCGGGGTCAGTATATTCTATCTCCTCAACCGCTGCAGCCAGTATACCAATTATTCCAGTAGCAAACTCATATTCATACTCTTCCTTGGTATAATCGTTATAGTCGCCATTATCTACTGCCTGATTGAACTTTTCTACAAATGCAGAGACCTCTGCATTTGTCTGATTCAGTATGTCTATTGGATAGATGGTTACATCTACGTAATTAATATTATTATCCTTATACGCTTTTCCAACATCAAACTTAGCCTTGCCATAGATCTGCTTTGAAAGATCCACCATTGCCGGTGCCAGCTGAGGGTCTGCTGAAATATCCAGTCCATAGTATGTAGCCAGGTTATTTGCCAGTCTGGTTACATTTTGCAGATATGTAGCTTCAGCATCCTCTTCATTAGCACCAGTAAGTCTGACATAATCACCGGTTACCCCCAGATAGTTGGACGATATGAGACTCTTTACATATGCTCTATAGTTTGAAGCCTTGCTGCCGCAGGCAGTCAGACTAAGAAGCAGAGTCATCGCCAAAAGCAGGGATATGAATTTGTATAGGTTTTTATTTTTATTTATTATCATTGTTTCCTCTCAGAGATTCTTCGCTTCGCTCAGAATGACACATTATATTCATAATAATTTTCAAGGTTCATAATGAAAATAGTGTGTATCAACTAATCATAGAGCCGGCTGGCACGTCCTTGTCTGCGGTAAGCAGAGCGAGGTCTCCATTATCATCCTCAGCACAGAGGAGCATTCCCTCTGATAATACACCTGCCAGCTTAGCAGGCTGAAGATTTGTAATAACAACAACCTTCTTACCAACCATATCCTCTGGGCTGTAATAATTCTTGATTCCTGATACTATCTGTAGAACCTTTCCAGCCACCTTCACCTGTGAGCAAAGAAGCTTCTTGGATTTTGGAACCTCCTCACAGGATAGAACCTCTCCTATCTGGAGCTGCATTTTATCGAAGTCATCTATAGTCAGAAGAGCCTTCTGAACAGCCTGTACTGAATCAGGCACACTCTTCTCAGCCTTAGCCTTAGCCTCAGCTTTCTTCTTCTCTTCCTCTGGATCCGGCTGTGGTTCAGGTTCCTTAGATGGGAAGCGACGCTCTATCTCGTCCAGCATAGCCTCAGTATCTATTCTGGCAAAGAGTATCTCTGGTGTATCTGTAACCTTATTGCCATTTGGATATAAACCAAACTGTCCCATTTCTGTAACTGATCTCTTCTGGGTATTTAACTGCGCAAGTATACGAGCTGATGTATCTGGAAGGAATGACTCCAGCAGAGAAGCACCTATGGTAATGCTCTCGATAAGGTTATATAGAACTGTACTAAGTCTGTCCTGCTTATCCTCTTCCTTAGCCAATACCCATGGCATAGTCTCATCTATATACTTATTACATCTCTTGAAGAGATTCCATATCTCTGTAATTGCATCAGCCACACGAAGCTTGTCCATGCAAATGTTTACTCTGAGTCTGGTGTCGCTGACAACCCTCTTCAGATCATCATCTACTTCTTCGCTTACTCCGGTATTATTTACTACTCCGTCAAAGTATTTATTTGACATAGAGATAGTTCTATTAACCAGATTACCCAGTGTATTAGCCAGGTCTGAATTAACTCTCTCGATAAGAAGCTCCCATGATACAACACCATCATTTTCAAATGGCATCTCATGAAGCAGGAAATATCTCACGGCATCAACTCCGAAGAGATCTACCATATCATCTGCATATAGTACATTACCACGGGATTTACTCATTTTGCCATCAGACTGCAGCAGCCATGGATGACCAAATACCTGCTTAGGAAGTGGCTCACCCAGTGCCATAAGCATGATAGGCCAGTAAATGGTATGGAATCTAAGGATATCCTTACCTATCAGATGCAGGTCTGCAGGCCAGTATTTTTTATACATTTCATCTGAATTACCATCTGCATCATAGCCAAGTCCGGTAATATAGTTTGAAAGTGCATCTATCCATACGTAAACAACATGCTTAGGATCGAAGTCTACAGGTATACCCCATTTAAATGAGGTTCTGGATACGCAGAGATCCTGAAGTCCTGGTTTAAGGAATGTATTAACCATTTCATTCTTACGAGCTTCCGGCTGTATGAATTCCGGATGATCCTCGATATATTTAATAAGCTTTGGAGCGTACTTGCTCATCTTAAAGAAGTAAGCCTCTTCGGAAGCCTCCTTAACAGGGCGTCCGCAGTCAGGGCAGCATCCGTCTACCAGCTGTGACTTAGTCCAGAAGGACTCACAAGGTGTACAGTACAGTCCGTCGTATGAACCCTTATAAATATCTCCCTGGTCATAAAGCTTCTTGAAAATCTTCTGAACCTGCTTCTCATGATACTCGTCTGTAGTTCTGATGAACTTATCATATGAGGTATTCATCAGATCCCAGATTCTCTTGATCTCAGCAGCCTTCTCATCTACAAACTCTTTAGGAGTACTCAGCTCCTCGAAAGCCTTTGTTTCAATCTTCTGTCCGTGTTCATCGGTTCCAGTCTGGAATCTAACATCAT
>DFEN01000040.1 GCA_002368685.1 Lachnospiraceae bacterium UBA3801 | reverse complement strand
TTAGACGACTTCATTTTCTGAAGCATCATTTTTAGCAATAAATGCATTCCGGTTACGTTGACATCTATTATCTGTAAATCCTTATTGGCGTCGGTTTCGTAGAATCGTCCGCAATCTCCCAGACCAGCATTATTAATAAATACATCTATATTTAAATCTATAGTCTCAGTAATAACCCGAACGCACTCATCGCGTTTACTGAGGTCAGCATCTATTATTATACTTTGGGTCCGAATAGCTTTTTGAACCTGTTCCAAACGTTCTCTACGTCTGGCTACTAAGATAAGCTTGTAGCCTCTTTCTGATAACTGCTTGGCGAATTCAAACCCCAGTCCACTACTGGCACCAGTTACCAAAGCATATGATTCATTCATTATACTTTTACCTCTTTAGATTCAAAATTTACCTTTACTCTGAGCTCTTTGCTTAGCATTATTTATCATTTCAATCAGCTCAGGAGTGTCTTCTGTTCAGTTCTTCTTCTGCATTGTAATCTCTCATATTGATTTGCTTCCTTCTATTTTATACACGTGGACCAGCCTGAACATTAGGCTTGATTCTTCCCTCCAGGACATCTATACGATGCTTTGTAGCCTCGTTTGATCTGCCCTCCAGAGATACTGTTTTTTCACTAAAGAGTCTATGATAAGCATTTGTACGAACCTCATTTGTTCTATTAACAAGCTTATCAGCCAGTGCCTGTCCTATTTTACCCGTCTTGGCCAAAATAGCCAGAACATCAAGCGTCTCATTAAAATGTTCCTGCTGCGTATCTGTCATACGCTCACTCTTACGACCCTTCATATACTTCTCTGTTTCCCTATACACCTTACCAAGCGTGTATCCCAGATCCAGAACATCAATATTGTCAGGATCCAGGTTATTTAGGGATTTCATGTAAGCATTGAATCTCTTATAGTCTTTACTTGCGCCATCGGAGGTCGGCATTATCTGTCCAAGCTCCTTCAGCTTTCTCAGGGCCTCTCTCTGAAGATCAGGTCTCGAATCAAACATAAATGGTTCTTCCATTCTATTCAATACTTTGAAAGCTCTGTTTTTATCTGCTATATCCTTTATCTCATCACTATTCCAAACCACCTGGTCACCCTGTTTTTTAGTAAACATACCTCTAAACACAGGATTCTTAATTACATCCTTGGCAGCTTTATCTATAGAATCAGGGCGAAAGGCTGGCCTTTTCTCAGGATTTTCTATTGCCATCGCCTTCTGTTTCCACTGATATGCCGCTACCACTTTCGCCAAATGCTCAGCGCCAGACTGTCCAATACCGCTTGATACAGGAGCCGAATGAAGCGCTATATACTTTTCAAATGCATCAGCATTTTCCAGAGTTTTCGCCTGATTGGCCATTATCTTCTCGGTTTCATCAGCAAAAAGTTTGCATTGTTTTTTTAGTGGAGCTCCAATGTTAGGATTATCCTGAACCTTATTTAGTATCTGAGTTATAGTTTCTATATCATCATTAGCTCCATTATTATATGCTGAATAAAGCTTCATATAATCCTCATCTGTAGGATTCTTCTTTTCAGCCACTCTATCGAGATTATCCATAAAAAATGTAACACGGTTCAGAATACCCTCGCCATATTCATTTGAAATAAATGACTTAATCTCCTCCTCATGCTCCAACATACCAGGATTATCATTTATCTGCTTTTGCAGATTAGTAAGTTCCTGCTTAAACTGCCTCATCTTCTGTATATATGGACCATTATTCTTAGCCTCATGAACCATAGCTTTCATAGAATTAAGCGTTACAGCCTTTGAAAGCTCGTTCATTCTATTCGGCTCTATATTCACACCCTCTATTGGTTCATCTAATATTTCTCCGATCATGCCCTTCTTGAATCTTCTGGCCTGCGGCTGGGCATTTACAATATTAATCTGATTGTTAGGCGCAGCATTCTGATTATTTGCATTTCTTCTAACCGGTCTAGCCTGGTTAGGAACCTTAACAGGAACAGGATCTTCACTATCAAAGGATCTTCTTTGTGCTCCCGGATTATCAAAATACAACCTCTGTTCATATAAAGGCAGATTATTGGTTTTATCGAACTCTTCCACCGCCACATTGTTGTTTTCATCGAACAGATATGAATTGATCATCTCCTTACCGCCGACGATCCTGCCATTATCTATGAAAAATGTCTTTATACTATCAGGCTGAAAAAACCCAGTTGCACCCATATGATTGATCTTAGGATCTACAATGTATATCTTGTTGTCATACATTACCTGCATAAGCTCCTGAAGCTTTTTCATCAGCTTGGTTGCATCGATGATAATATCTCTCATTTTTTCAGGATCTGAGCTTCTATTTCTAAATGCCTTTACATTAATAAGGTGATCAAACTCTGCCGCTGCACTGACAGCCTGTTTGAGAAGCTCATTCTCTGGGTCAGGCTGACCATTATTTCTCCTAATATTTTCTTTATATTTATCATCAGCTATCTTGTTTAATCTATTTTTAAAGGTCGACCAATAATTCCTAAGCTCATCTGCCAGGGGGTCCCCTTTTACCCAAAGCGTCATTTGAGCTACCATTTGAGATGTTGGATCATTTTTAAAATTTATCAGTTCCTGTCTTGGCATATTTTTAACTCCTTTGTAAATACAATAACTCTTTTATCACATTGTAGTTATCATTATAAACTATAAAGAGCAACAAGAGCGCAACACATAAAAAATATTTATAATTAAAAACCCCCGACCAGACAATTAGTCCAACCAGGGGTATATATCCTGTTATTTTATAATATATTTAAGACCACATAATATCAAAGCCTTATTCAGCATCAGAGCCAGATGCATCCTCTTCTGTATCTACATCCAGATACTTAGCTGATAGTTCTGAAACTGTTCCATCGTCAAGCATCTTCTGTACTGATGCATTTATCTGATTAAGAAGCTCAGTATTACCCTTCTTAACAGCTATAGCATATTCCTCTGCCTCGAAAGCATCCGGGTCCTCTACTATCTTAAGTCCCTCGTTATCACCAACGAACTTCTCAGCTGTAGCTGAATCGATAACTACTACATCACACTTGCCATTTACAAGCTCCATAATAGCCTCAGTACCCTTCTTGAATGCCTCATAGTTGTATCCCATTTCCTGAACACAGGTCTCACCTGTGTAACCCTGAATTACAACAATCTTCTTATCCTTCATATCTGAAGCCTTTTGGATATCAGAATCGCTTTTAACGATCATAACCTGTGTTGCTGTGTAGTAAGGAGTCGAGAAATCATATGCCTGTTTTCTCTCATCTGTAACCGTCATACCAGCTATAACTGCATCAACCTGACCGTTATCAAGTGCAAGAAGAAGTGAATCAAATTCCATGTTATTGATCTTTGCTTCCTTACCCTGATCCTCGGCTATCTTCTGAGCGATTGCAATATCGATACCATCGAACTCTCCGATTGTACCCTTTGATGTAACATATTCAAATGGAGGGAACTCAGCATTTGTTCCAAAAACGATAACCTTCTTGTCAGCTGAATCTGTCTCCTTTTCATCTGATCCACAGCCTGCGAATCCAAGAACCATTGCTCCTGCCAGAAGCATTGCTAAAACTTTCTTAAACTTTTTCATAATTTTTCTCCTTTTCATTAAGATAAATATCTTATAACATTTTATATTAAAGCAATCATCTCTGACGCTTATAGAACCTTACTGAGAAATTCTCTTGTTCGGTCATTCTGAGGATTCTCAAATATATCTACCGGCGAGCCCTTTTCCATAATAACGCCCTCGTCCATAAACAGTATTCGGGTTCCGACCTCTCTCGCGAAGCCCATTTCATGGGTTACAACAACCATTGTCATTCCACTCTTCGCCAGATTCTTCATAACCTCCAGAACCTCTCCTACCATCTCGGGATCAAGTGCTGAGGTTGGTTCATCGAAGAGCATTATCTCTGGCTCCATTGCAAGGGCTCTAGCTATTGCTATTCTCTGCTGCTGCCCACCAGATAATGACTTAGGATATACATCTGCCTTGTCCTCAAGACCAACTATTTTAAGAAGCTCCATGGCCTTCGCATCCGCCTCTTCCTGAGTAAACTTCTTCAGCTTTACTGGTGCAAGTGTAATGTTCTTCTTAACCGTCAGATGAGGGAACAGGTTGAAATGCTGAAATACCATTCCCATTCTCTCTCTGATTTTATTAACATTTACTCCGTGAGCAGTGATCTCATCATCGTCAATCCATATTCTTCCAGAATCAGACTTTTCAAGTCTATTGAGACATCTAAGAAATGTACTCTTACCTGATCCTGATGGTCCGATTACAACCACCACCTCGCCGTCATTTATCTGCTCATCTATTCCCTTCAGGACTTCGAGTCCATTAAAGCTTTTATGAAGGTCTTCTATTTTTATCATATTCAGTCCCTCCTATCTGCTATCCGACTTACGAAGTCTCTTCTCAACTCTGCCAAGCGCGAGGGTTAAGAGTTTAATAAGTACAAAATATATAATGGCTGTTGCGATAAGAGGCATGAACGCCTCGTATGTAGCACTCTTTATGAAGTCACCAGCCTTCTGGATATCTACCAGGCCAACATATCCGACTATCGCCGTCTCTTTAATAAGAGTAATGAACTCATTACACATAGCAGGGAAGATATTCTTAACCGCCTGCGGAACAATGATACTCATCATTGTCTGTGCCTTGCTGAGTCCGAGGGATCTACCAGCTTCAGTCTGTCCTTTATCTATAGAAAGAATACCTGCACGGATAATCTCTGATACATAAGCACCTGAATTGATAGAAAATGCTATTGCCGCAATAATCCATTTAGGCCAGTCAACGGTCTTAAATACAACGAAGTATATAATCATCAGCTGCGTAACCGAAGGTGTTCCTCTGATTATATCGGTATAAACCTTTCCTATAACATTTAATGCTTTCTTCTTCGATAGGTTACATAGAGCAATAAGAAAACCTATCAAGAGGCCCATAATAGCAGCTAAAATGGAAACCTTGATAGTTACTCCTATACCATTAAGGAGAAGCAAATATCTATCATCTTTGATAAAACATTTCTCAAATGTTTCTGATAAGTTAGAAAAATAGGCACTTGCCAATAACATATCTATTCCCTCCTATGTAGTCAAAGGTAAAGCTTAACCTATATTTCACAATATTTCAAGACAAAAATGTTGAATTCACTAATCTATCTGCTATAATTTTGTCATGTGTCACATATGTAAATATCAAAAACTGACTAAGGAGCACTGAGATATGAAGGTTGTATTTGCAATTGATTCAATGAAGGGCTGTCTTTCCTCTATGGAATGCGGCGAGGCCGCTGCAAAGGGATTAATGAGAGCCATCCCTGACGCCGAGTACGAGGTCAGACCTCTTGCCGATGGAGGCGAGGGAACTGTACAGGCTGTTACAGTAGGCTGCAATGGTTCCTTTGAGAAAATCGATGTAACCGGCCCGCTAGGTCAAAAAGTCACTGCAACATATGGAATAATTGAGAACCCTGAAAAGACAGCAGTTATAGAAATATCTGCTGCTGCAGGAATAACTCTAATATCTCCTGTGGATATGGATCCCTTTAAAACTACAACCTATGGAGTTGGAGAAATAATAAAAGATGCTATATCTAAGGGATGCAGACATTTCATAGTAGGACTGGGCGGAAGTGCCACAAATGATGTCGGAATAGGAATGCTTCAGGCGCTGGGCTACAAGTTCTATGATAGTCATAAGCATGAGATAAAGGGGGATGAAGACTTCCTCACAGGTGGAGATCTGGAATTTATACATTCAATATCCACGAAGCATGTTCTTCCCGAACTGGCAGAGTGCAGTTTCCGTGTAGCATGCGATGTCAATAATCCACTAATCGGACCTACTGGTGCTTCACATATCTTTGGTCCGCAGAAGGGACTCTTTGAATCGGAGATAGAAACCGCTGATGGATGGATGCAGAGATTTGCCACTATCTCTGAGAAGGAACTGGGCTACAGCGTAGATCCATTCTTTAATGGTGCCGGAGCCGCAGGTGGTTTGGGATTTGCATTCAAATATTACCTTGGCGGAGAACTCGAATCAGGAAATCGAATAGTCATAGAAGAAACTAATCTTAAGAAATATATCAGTGAAGCTGACCTGGTTGTAACCGGGGAGGGAATGCTGGATAGACAAACAGCTATGGGCAAGGCTCCTCTGGGAATAGCTCATATAGCAAAGGTTTTCGACAAACCAGTTATAGCACTTGTAGGCTCTGTGTCAGCCAGCTTTGACGGAGATGTTCTTCCAGATGTGGAAGCGTACTTCCCAGTACTAAGACGAGCCGTTTCCCTTAAGGAGGCTATGAAGCCGGCTACTGCTAAGACAAATATTTCTGCAACCAGTGAACAGGTATTTAGACTGGTAAATAGTATTCTCAAGATAAATAATGATTAAAAAAAGCCGAGGCGAATGCCTCGGCTAATATGCTATAGTTTTGTATTACTCAGCCTGTCCTGTAAACTTCTGTGGATTAAGCTTGATTCCAGGGCCCATTGTAGAAGTGATTGTAACACTCTTAAGGTACTGACCCTTAGCGCTTGATGGCTTAGCCTTAACTACTGCATCCATAAGAGCCTTGTAGTTATCAGCGATCTGCTCAGCTGTGAAGGAAGCCTTTCCAACTGGAACGTGGATGATGTTAGCCTTATCAAGTCTGTACTCAATCTTACCAGCCTTAACATCTTCGATAGCCTTAACAACATCAGGTGTAACTGTACCAGCCTTTGGATTTGGCATGAGACCCTTAGGTCCAAGTACACGTCCAAGACGTCCTACAACACCCATCAT
>DFEN01000025.1 GCA_002368685.1 Lachnospiraceae bacterium UBA3801 | reverse complement strand
CGAAGGGGGCAAGATAGGTATCGAATGACGAAAATGCCTGAGCACCGGCCCATTCGTTTTGCATGATGCCCAGGAAGTTAACCATCTGATTGCAAAGTGTTGAGAGATGTCCTGCTGGTGCAGATGTTATCTTTCCTGTAACACCACCAAGGCCTTCCTGAATAAGCTGCTTAAGTGACCAACCTGCACAGTATCCTGTAAGCATACTAAGGTCATGAATGTGGATAGCTGCACTTCTATGTGCATCCGCTATTTCCTGATCATAGATCTCACTCAGCCAGTAATTAGCTGTAATTGCTCCTGAGTTAGAAAGGATCAGACCACCTACACTATATGTTACTGTTGAGTTCTCTTTAACTCTCCAGTCATTTATCTGCAGGTAGTTATCTACGATATCCTTGTAGTTAAGCATAGCGCTCTTAACATTACGAACCTTCTCACGCTGCTTACGATACAGGATGTATGCCTTAGCAACATCTGTATAACCAGCCTCTGAAAGAATCTTCTCAACGCTGTCCTGGATATCCTCTACTGAGATAACATCATTCTTTATCTTATCTTCAAAATCACTTGTAACACGAAGAGCCAGCATATCAACTACTGTTGGATGATACTTCTTCTCACATGCGATAAATGCCTTCTCTATCGCTGCGCTGATCTTCGATACGTCAAAATCTACTTCTACTCCATCTCTTTTTAAAACCCGATACATTACTTGGAAACCTCCCCTTCAACTTATTATTTTTTCGTGGTAGGTATCATAATAACACAAAATAAAAAAAAGTCAATATCTTGTGGCGATTTTTTTTATCAGCACAAGATATTGTATCTTTTTCTTATTTTACATAATATTGTTTTTTGCTTAAAAACCCCTTAATTCTATTGACTTTACGTGTGGTTTTACTATCTCCAGGAAGTCTTTCATCTCCTCTTCAGAATATGCTTCCAGACCAGAATATGGTACTGTTTCCCTGTCAACAAATCCCTGAAGGTAGTAATGAGATGCTCCACTTATCCATTTTGATATTTCCACAAATGACTCCGAATCATGAAATTGTTTCACAACAGTTGTGCGGAATTCATAATCAACATTTCCTTCGAGGAGGAATCTAATACTCTCATCAACCTTTGATACATCAAAATTCGGAATACCTATTGTCTCGCCATATCTGGCAGGAGAATTCTTTACATCTATAGCCACATAATCTATCAGGCCATCTGCCACCAGTTTTTTCAGCAGGGCCGGATGATTACCATTAGTGTCCAGCTTGATATTAAAGCCCAGTTCTCTTATCTTTTCTATAAACTCCGGAATACCTTCTCTGACAAGGGGTTCACCGCCTGTAATGGCAACACCGTCCAAAAGTCCCTTTCTACTATTCAGAAACTTAAAGAATTCCTCATCCTCCATGATGACAGGTGTAGATGGATCCAGTATGTCCCAATTATGACAGAATGGACATCTAAAGTCGCATCCTCCCAGAAAAACCGTACAAGCTACCTGTCCGGGGAAATCCAAAAGTGTCATTTTTTGAAGTCCATGTATTTTCATATTATTCCCAGCTCTCCCAATCCGTTTCTTCTGATTCTACTCCCTGTCCACCGGTAGAAGTAGTATTAATAGTTATTTTCCATTCATATCCCTCTTCCAGAGAAGTTAAGTAACGATCATCCTCTACTTCATCAAAAATCATATTTTCATATTTACCATCTTCGCCAAAGAGTTCAGTCTCTCCATACCAGTCAGTTCCGGTAGCAGATCTGACGTAGTATTCTCCACCCTTCAGCGATGTCTCTACAGTTCCGGTCCCATTAATAAATAGGGATTCAACCAGCTCGTGATCTTTTGTATATACTGCTATATATCTGCTGGTATTTTCCTCTTCACTCTCCACAACAAAGGTAAGACTCATATTGTCGCTGGTATTATTATCATCATGCCATATCTCGCCTGTTTCAGGTTTTGTCTGGACACACTCTGCAGCGCGTTGCTCCCAGTCACCATACTTACTGTTTTCGAAAGCCTTTTTTGCACTATAGTATTTACCCTCTTCAAACAGAGCATTGGCGTTATTATACTCAGCTTCTGCAGGATCTTCGGTAGTAGCTTCTGTTGTTGCTTCCGTTGTTGCCTCGGTGGTTGCTTCTGTGGTCGACTCCGTTGTTGCCTCGGTGGTCGACTCTGTTGTTACCTCGGTGGTCGACTCTGTTGTTACCTCTGTTGTGACTTCCGCAACCTCTTCCTTTGAATTCCTTTTTACAAGTAACGCAATCAGGAGACCTATACCTATAAGGAGTATAGCTCCCACACAAATTAGCGCTATTATGAGCGGCTTGTTATTCTCTTCATTTTTCTTCGGTGATTGCTGTTGAACCGGTTGCTGCTGAAGCTGTGGTTGCTGAGTCTGTTGCTGCATCTGTGGTTGCTGAACAGACTGCTGCATCTGTGATTGCTGAATAGTTTGCTGCTGTAACTGCGGTTGCATCTGCTTAGCACCACAGTATTCGCAGAATAATGAGCCATCAGTTATCTGATTTCCGCATTTATTACAAAACATATGGAGCCCCCTTCTATGTTTTTATACATTTCATCTTATAGTATTAAGTATAACATATTTCGGGAAACAAAAAAGCCCCCGGAAAGAATCCGGAGGCCTAATCATCTGAGATTATTTAACCTCAAGTGTCATATTATCAAGTACATTTGCTCCATCTGTTCCATCAGCGATATCTACATCACTTATCTGAATTCTAACGTACTCATCGCCGGATATCTTACCATAGTACTCTGTCCACTCCATACCAACATATGAATATGTCTTACCCTGGAGATCAACACCACCAATAGTCTTGTTGTCGATATCAACCACATTTTCCTGCTTCTCTGCATAGTAATCATAGCTATCCTGATCTGCAAGAGAAACCTGAATACGTGGTGAATTAGAATATGCATCTTCCTCTGAAGCTACATTATAGAAATATACAGCAGATGAAGTTGGATCAACATACCATGTACCCTTTGAAGTATCTGAGCTAACAACTACTGTTACATCATTATCTGAAAGCTCGCCACCATTTGCAGGTGCTGTTGCCTCTTCTGGAGCTTCCTCAGCATCCTCTTCAGTAGCTTCCGCAGTTTCCTCACCACTACTTGGTGCAAATGCAAGTGAATCTATAACAGCCTTAACTTCCTCATCTGCAAATACAGACTCAGTGCTAGCTGAATTACCATCAGCTGTAGCAATAACCATATCGAGCATGCATCCATCGTAAAGCTCTGGGAAATCTATATAGTACCAATAACCATATAGATCACCACTTCCATCACCATATCTGTACTCATACTTGATAGCATCTCTATCACCAAACTTGATCTGCTCAAAGTTCTCGATAGTACCAGTATAGTCATCAGCGGATATAAACTTGATCATACCATCAAATGTTTTCTCATCACTGAAAACTGTATTTGTAGAAATCTTTGCAACGATCTTTGAAGACTTAAGATATATAGAACCTGTCATCTTCATGTTATCTGGCTGAGTATCAGTAAACTGGTAATCAGATCCTGCTGGAATCTGTGCTGTTACCTTGATAGCACCATCATCATAGGATATCTCCTCCGTTGTTGGTTCTGCCTCTGTAGTTACTTCCTCTGTAGCCTCTGTTGTAACATCAGCCTTGTCATCAGTCTTGTCACCACAAGCTGTAAGACATCCTAGGCAAAATGCAGCTGCGAGAGCTACTGCCAAAAACTTCTTTTTCATCATTTTTTCCTCCTAAATAAATAATTAAAAACCCTCATGCTGTGTCTAGCTAAAACACAACACAAGGGATAGTATATCACATTTCTGCTATTAATTTCAAGTTTCCAACTTTTTCTATCTTTTATTATAACTATATTTCAACTTCCCAGTAGTTATCGAGGGTTGCAAAATAGTCCTCCAGGGTCTCCGCACGTCTAATGCATATAACCGATTTATCCTCACGCAGAAGTAGCTCTGAGGACCAGAGACGACCATTGTAGTTATATCCCATAGAGAAGCCATGAGCTCCTGTATCATGGATACAGATATAGTCTCCAATGTCAATCTTTGGAAGCTTACGGTCTATAGCAAACTTATCATTGTTCTCACAAAGTGAACCAACTACATCATAGGTTTCAGTAGCAGGAGCCTCCTCCTTGCCAAGAACAGTAAGATGATGGTATGAACCATACATAGCAGGTCTCATCAGGTTTGCAGCGCAAGCATCTACTCCAATATATTCTTTATAGATATGCTTCTCGTGAACGGCCTTAGTAATTAGATGTCCGTATGGAGCAAGCATGAAGCGTCCCAGCTCTGTGAAGATAGATACATTTCCCATTCCTGCAGGAACCAGAATTTCATCATAAACCTTGTGAACTCCTTCACCAATTGCAGCTATATCATTTGAAGGTGCATCTGGCTGATATGCTATTCCAACACCACCTGATAGATTGATAAAGGATAAGCTAACACCCGCCTTCTCTTTAATTTCTACTGCAAGCTCGAAAAGAATCTTTGCAAGTGCAGGATAATAGTCATTTGAAAGCGTGTTACTTGCAAGGAAGGAATGAATTCCAAGCTCCTCAACCCCCAGCTCAGAAAGTCTCTTATAAGCCTCGATGATCTGGTCCTTAGTCATTCCATACTTAGCATCGCCTGGGTTATCCATAACCTGAACAGCCTCGCCACTCTCTCCCAGCTGGAAGATACCACCTGGATTGAAACGACAAGACATACGCTTTGGAAGTCTTCTCTCCTTACCATCAGGAGTAAGTCCTTCGCCTAGATCCTCTCTAGAAAGCTCACCAGAACTTATCGCATCCTCAATCGCTTTTAGTACAAAATCAATATGTGTTATATCATCAAGATTTATGATACCGCCTATCTTGGCGCATTTTACGAATTCCTCTGCAGGAGTTTCATTTGATGAAAACATTACATCATAACCTGTAACTCCTGATTTCTCTGACAGAATAAGCTCTGCCATAGAAGAACAATCTGTTCCGCAGCCTTCCTCATGAAGAATCCTTAGGATAGTTGGGTTTGGAGTTGCCTTAACCGCGAAGTACTCCTTGAAGCCTGGATTCCAAGAGAAAGCCTTGTTCATAGCTCTCGCATTTTCTCTTATACCCTTTTCATCATAGATATGAAATGGGGTAGGGTATGTTTTTACGATTTCTTCTACTTGTTCTTTTGTGATAAATGGTACTTTCATAATTCTCCTCTGACGCGTGTGTAGATAGGTGTGCAAATAAATTTTCTACCAGGAGATGACTTCGTGGCCGTCCTCGGTTACGAGAACCTGTATCTCCCACTGGGCGGACATAGAACCATCTTCTGTATATACCGTCCAGTCGTTTTCTGAATCAACAAATACATCTGGGGCGCCCATGTTAACCATAGGTTCAATAGTGAACATCATTCCCGGAGCCATAAGCATGTCTGTTCCTCTTCTGGTAACATAGCTTACCCATGGGTCCTCGTGGAATTCTATTCCTACTCCGTGTCCGCCTATCTCGCGAACTACACTGTATCCGGCAGCCTTAGCATGGTCATTTATAACCTGACCCATATCTCCCAGGAAGCCCCAAGGCTTAACCTCTTTCAGACCCAGCTCGACACATTCCTTAACCGTTTCAACAAGCTTCTTATTTTCATCAGATACATTTCCCAGCATAAACATACGGGAAGAATCTGAGAAATATCCATTTAATATAGTAGAACAGTCAACGTTAATTATATCTCCATCCTGAAGAATCTCGTCCTCGCTTGGGATTCCGTGGCATACAGCATCATTTATAGATGTACATACGCTCTTTGGAAATCCTTCATAATTAAGTGGTGCCGGAATAGCTCCATGCTTCTCGCACACCTCGTTGATGATACGGTTGATATCCTCTGTGCTCATACCAACACATATCTTGTCAGCTACCACATCCAGACATTCAACATTTACCTTTGCACTCTCCTTTATAAGAGCTATCTGTTCTGGTGTTTTGATCATCTTATGAGCAGGAACCTTATGTCCCTGATTCTTAAACATTTCAATCTTGCGGTCAAATGCCTCATGGCACGCCTTATACTTTTTGCCGCTTCCACACCAGCATGGATCATTTCTTCCTAT
>DFEN01000070.1 GCA_002368685.1 Lachnospiraceae bacterium UBA3801 | reverse complement strand
TGAAACGTTGTCTGAGAATACACGGAATGTATCGTTTGCTGTTGCTGTCATCTTGTATCCAGCGTCCTTCATGTCCTTAGCAGTAGCATTGAATGTATCCCAATCCTTAACTGCTTCCTGAACTGTATCAGGATCATCTGATCCAAGAACTTCCTTAGCTGCTTCTCTGTTGTAGATAAGTACACCAGGACATCCCTGCCATGAAACACCCTTAAGGTTTCCATCTTTGTCTGTTACGATATCCTTTGTATACTGATACTGATTAGCAAGCTCAGTATCTACATCAATACCAAGATCAGCGACAGGCATTGTAAGATCAGTATTTACATACTTAAGAGCATAGTCAGCTTCTACGAGGAAAAGGTCAACCTTCTCATCATCAGCTGCATTAGCGTTCTCTGGAAGAACAGCATCAAGGTTGTTCTGATAAGCGTTGTCATCTGAAGGAGTTACAGTGAACTTAACTTCGATGTCACCGATCTTACCACCTGCTGTAGCATCATCTGGATCGTTAGCTTCGAATCCTGGATAATGATCTCTAAGACGACGAGCGAACTCATCATTCCAGCACTGAATGTTAAGAACCTTACCATCAGCTGAAAGATCAGCCTCTGTAGTCTCAACAGCTTCATCAGCTGAAGCATCATCTGTTGCGTCGTCTACAGCAGCCTCTGTTGTAGCCTCTGTAGTTGCCTCTGTTGTTTACACATTCATTGCAAAAAAAATCATCCATAGCATAAAACTATGGATGAACAATTTATAATAGTATAGATTTTATTCTCTAGGTTTTTCTATTTTGTCGTAGAATCTTATTAACAGCATTGAGCTTACATATGTAAAGAATGCTGTTAGGAACAAGGCCCAGAGGAACCAAGTGTATACCAGGATTCTTGGATTCAGGAAGTACAGCATACTTGGAAATGACCAAATAAAGAATATTTTTATCCAGGTTCCTAGGTTGGCGAGAGAGAAGACTAATGCATTTCTCATAAGGTTAAATGTTGTATTCTCATATCTGGCAACCATTGGGAACTGAAGAGGTATAGCAAATGCTGCAAGTATGAACTCAAACCCAAGTATTACATAAATGATACGTGCTGTTTCACTGTTACTTGTGATAACATATGAATACTGTACATACATCAGGAATAGATATATCAGATCTACTATCCAGATGATGGTTCCCTGCTTTAGATTCTCTCTAAAGGCTTTGAAATAAGCTTCCTTAACGGGACTTTCATCGTCCTTAACCATTTTGTTAGTAACGGTGTATAGTGCAGTAAATGCAGCTCCGATCGTTACTATAGGTATACAGGTTATAAAGAAGTAAATATTCAGGAAGAAGAGATCGCCGAATTTATCTATTACATTGAAGAACCGTTGTGCTTTTGTCGGCTTAACGCGAGCTTCTTCGCTTTCTTCTTTCTTTTCTTCAATCTGAGGCTTATCTGCATTTTGTGCAGATAGTGTATCAGATAGTTGTTCAGTATCTTGTTTTTTATTATCTAATTTGTTGGAATTCTTGCTAGAATTGTTTTTAGACATATTATGTCAACCTTTCTGTTATAGGTTAAATAGCCTTCAAATAAGCTATTTTTCTCGCATTTTCATATATTAGCATTATAGTTAGTTGTTGTCAAAAAAACTATTGCAATAAATAAAAAAAATAAAAGGATTCTTCTTTTTTATGTTTAATAATAAGATGGGTCCTCTTTTTTAGGGGGATTATGTCACATATGGTTTTCCTGAAATGGCTTAGGTTTTGAGGAGTGTAAAATGACTATTAGAGAGCGTTACGAACAGGAAGAACATCAAAAATTAAGTAAATATGCGTCCTTCAGTGATGAGTCTAGAGGTAGAGACGTACCTGAAGAGGAAAGTGATATACGTACTGTATATCAGAGAGACAGAGACCGAATCATTCATAGTAAGTCATTTAGAAGACTTAAGCATAAGACACAGGTTTTTCTAACTCCTGATGGGGATCATTACAGGACAAGACTTACGCATACTCTGGAGGTTTCTCAGATAGCTAGAACTATAGCGAAGGCTATAAGAGCAAATGAGGATCTGACAGAAGCTATAGCTCTTGGACATGATATAGGTCATACACCCTTTGGTCATGTAGGAGAGAGAGCGCTTAGCAAGGCACTGGGTAAACCTTTTGGACATAATGCTAATGGCGTTAGAGTTGTTGAAAAGGTTGAGAAGAACGGTCAGGGACTGAATCTTACATGGGAAGTAAGAGACGGTATCCTCAATCATAAGACTAGCCTTACACCTGCTACGCTTGAGGGAGATATAGTTAGAATCTCAGATAAGATAGCGTATATTAGCCACGATATAGATGATGGAATAATGGCTGGTGTTCTTTTTGAGGATGAGCTTCCATCAGAATGTACTAATATATTGGGACACTCCACCAGCGACCGAATAGATAGAATGATTCATAATGTAGTAGAGAATTCTCAGGATAGCCCTAGGGTAAAGATGACAGACGAATTCTGGCAAGCCTTTATGGATCTACGGAAATATATGTTCGAAAACCTTTATACGAATCCGGTTGTTAAGAAGGAAGAGGAAAAGGCTTTTGAAGTGATAGAAATGCTTTATGAGTATTATTATAATAATCCGGATAAGTTATCTGGAGAATTTGCTGATGCCATAGCGAATGGCGCTGATGTATCAGATATAGTTTGTGATTATATATCAGGAATGACTGATAACTACGCAGTTGAGATATTCCAGCAGTTATTCATTCCTGATGGTTGGAATAAATTTTAGTTTACATAAAATAGAGGGATGAAATGTATTATTCAGATGAGATAGTTGAAGAAGTACGTTCACAAAATGATATAGTAGATGTTATCTCTGAATACACAGGTCTAAGAAGGGCTGGTAGTACCTATAAATGCTGCTGTCCATTCCATAATGAGAAAACCCCGTCATTTTCGGTGAGTCGGGAGAAGCAGATGTACTATTGCTTTGGTTGTCATGTCGGCGGAAATGTGTATACATTTTTAATGAAGCATGAGAATATGACATTTCCAGAGGCTGTAGAGTATCTGGCTAAGAGAGCAGGAATCGAGCTTCCAGAGAAAGAACTCTCCGAAGAGGATAAGAAAAAGCAGTCCTGGCGGGCGAGACTCTACGAGGTAAACATGGATGCGGCAGGTTACTTCCATTATTTGCTAACGAAAACAGATCGTGGAAAGCTTGGGTATGAGTATTATAAGAACCGTGGTTTTACGGATGAGACTATAAATAACTTTGGGCTTGGTTATTCGGATATATATAGAGATGATCTGTATAAGTATCTCAAATCAAAGGGGCATTCAGACGAACTTATGAAGGCGGCTGGTCTCGTGAGATTTGACGAGAGGGATGGACCTGGTGATCAGTTTTGGAACAGGGTGATAGTTCCGATTACAGATATAAGTGGCAAGGTAATAGGATTTGGTGGAAGAGTACTGGGCGATGCGAAGCCGAAGTATCTCAATACTCGAGAGACCGAAATCTTTAACAAAGGTCGAAACCTCTTTGCAATGAATATAGCCCGTCATAGTAAGAAGAAGGGCGTTATCCTGTGTGAGGGTTATATGGACGTTATTGCCATGCATCAGGCAGGATATACGAATGCTACAGCTTCACTGGGAACGGCCCTCACAGAGGCTCAGGCAGGGCTTATTAAGAGATATACGAGTGATGTTTACCTGGCATATGACAGCGACGGTGCTGGCGTAAATGCCACCATGAGAGCGATAGGAATACTTCGTAAGCTGGATTTGTCACAAAAGGTCATTGACCTTAGACCATATAAGGATCCAGATGAATTCATTAAAAATGAAGGTATAGACAGCTTCGATGAAAGAGTTCGAAATGCTCTGAATGGTCGACTCTTCGAGATAGATCATATAGTTGCAAAGTATGACTTGAACGATCCTGAAGAGAAAACCAAGTTTATGAAAGACTCCGGAAGACTCCTCGCAGGTATCACAGATGTAACTGAGAGGCATAACTATATAGATACAGTTTCGAGCAAATATTTCCTCGATAAGGAGGAGCTTGGAAGGATAGTTACTCAGGTCGGACTTGCAGGGCTGGCTGAAACAAGTCTAGATGCAGCGACAGAAAATGACGTGGTAGACAATACAGATAAGCGAGAATTAAGAGAGCGGCAGAAGAAAAAATCGACTCCGGCAGAGGATAATGAGAAATATCTTCTAACTATGATGGTAAATGAGCAGCGGCTCTTTGATAAACTATCTGGTGTTATTTCGGAGCAGGATTTTACTGAAGATATCATTTCCGATGTTGCGAAGAAGATTTTTGAACAGTATCGTACTCAAGGAAAGGTTGTACCGGCAAATATTCTGAACAGTTTCGAGGATGCTGAATCCCAGGAAAAGGTTAGTGAAATCTTTACGAAGGAATTTGAATTTGATACGACACCATCTATCATGGAAAAGGTTCTGACAGATGTGATTATCAAAATCAAAACCAATAATATAGATAAGGCACTAAGAGAGAATTCCAATGTCAGCTATATACAATTAGCTAGACAGAAGGAAGAAGTTAAAAAAATAAGAATTAAATTATAGTGAGGTATAGAGATGGCTACAAGAAAGAAAGCAAAAAAAGAAGAAGAAGTAATCGAGGAAGTAGTAGTTGAGGAAACAGAGGAAACTTCTGAGCAGGAAGCTACTGAAGAAGTAGAAGAAGAGTCAGTCGAAGAAGAACTAGATGAAAGTGACAGAATGACTGATGAAGAGAAGGATGCTCTTTTCCAGAAGAAGATGAACGAGCTTCTTAAGGTTGCTAAGAAGAACAAGAATATCCTGAGTGACGAAGCTATTATTGATGCACTTAAGGATTCACATGCTCTTCTGACGGCAGATTATTTTGCCAAAGCATTGGGCTTCTTTGAGGGTAAGAAAGTAGAGGTTATCTCTATTACTGAAGACGACGAGCTGGATGATGAGGATATTGAGTTTGACATTTCCGAGGAAGAGGAAATCGACCTTGAGAAAATAGAACTCTCAGTTCCAGAGGGTGTCAGTCTTGAGGATCCTGTAAGAATGTATCTGAAGGAAATTGGTAAGGTACAGCTTCTTACAGCTGAGGAAGAGATTGAGCTTGCTCAGAGAATGGAGGACGGTGATGAGATTGCTAAGCAGAAGCTTGCTGAGGCAAACCTTCGTCTGGTAGTAAGTATTGCTAAGAGATATGTAGGCCGTGGTATGCTATTCCTTGATCTGATCCAGGAAGGTAATATGGGTCTTATTAAGGCTGTCGAGAAGTTTGATTACCGTAAAGGTTATAAGTTCTCTACATATGCAACATGGTGGATCAGACAGGCTATTACAAGAGCTATAGCAGATCAGGCTAGAACTATCAGAATTCCAGTACATATGGTTGAGACTATAAATAAGTTGACTAGAGTATCCAGACAGCTTCTTCAGGAACTGGGACGTGAGCCTAGCCCAGAAGAAATAGCTGAAGAGATGGAAATACCAGTTGATAGAGTAAGAGAGATACAGAAGATATCACAGGAGCCAGTATCCCTGGAGACACCTATCGGTGAAGAGGAAGATAGCCACTTAGGAGACTTCCTTCCGGATGAAGATATTCCTGCACCTCAGGATGCTGCAGCGTCAACTATCCTTAAGGAGCAGCTGGTGGAAGTGCTTGGAACACTTACAGAAAGAGAGCAGAAGGTTCTGAGACTCAGATTCGGTCTTGACGATGGTAGAGCTAGAACTCTTGAGGAAGTAGGAAGAGAGTTCAATGTAACTCGTGAGCGTATCAGACAGATAGAAGCAAAGGCTCTTAGAAAGCTTAGACATCCAAGCCGTTCACGTAAGCTTAAGGAATTCCTTGAGTAATAGTAAATGCGGGAGGCTCAAATAAATGATGCCAAAGCTCTCAAATAGAATGAAATGTATAGCTGATATGGTTACCCCTGGAAAGCGAGTAGCAGATATTGGCTGTGATCATGCATTTATATCGATATATCTAGCTAAGCAAGGTATATCAGAGGGTGGACTCGCTATGGATATAGCCGCAGGTCCTCTTGAAAATGCAAAAAAGAATATCGAGATGTATGGTGTTGCTGATAAGGTTAAGACAAGGATTTCTAATGGAATGGATGCCTTGGAAAAGAATGAAAGCGATGCCGCTATTATTTCTGGCATGGGAGGTCCATTAATAATAGATATACTTAGTAGAGGCATTTCGAAGCTTTCAGAGGGGTATGAACTTATTTTGTCACCTCAGTCAGAAATAGAGGAGGTTAGACATTTTCTGAGAACCTCCGATTTCCAAATCGTTGATGAGGAAATGATGATAGAGGATGGTAAATATTATAATATTATCAAAGCTATTTACCTGGAAAATGCAACAGATGACCAGGAAGTAGACACTAATAAAGTATATGACCGTTATGGAAAGCTGCTGATTCAGAAAAAATCCCCTGTTCTTTTAAGATATTCAGAAGAAAGAATAGAGAAACTGGAAGGTATATATTGCAAGCTATCCAAGGAGACTGGAGATTCCATCATAGATAGGATGGCTGAAATAAACAGTGAAGTTGATGAACTAGCTAAGGTTATTGAACTTATTAAGAATTAGATGGTATTTAATTGGTTAGTATAGGGGTGCTAAATGAATAATACAGAGATAAATATCAAAATACAAAATGGGGAAAATATAATAGAAGGTAAGGTGCCTGCTGGTACTTGTCTGACAGATATAATCGATAAGTTTATAGGCGACGAGGAGAAGTATGTAGCGGCCGTTGTGAATCGGAGACTATGTGAAGTGACTAGTAACATATTCAAGGACGCAGAGATTAAGTTTTTGAAGCTTAACAGTCCTATAGGATATGATCTATACAAGCGGAGCATAGTCCTTCTTATGCTCAAATCAGCAAAGGACGTGCTTGGCAAAGCAGAGGGTGACTACCGAATAGAGATAATGTATTCTCTGGGAAAAGGCTTCTTCTGTAGACTTGAGGATGACGATACAGAAATGAATGAAGAACTACTCGGCAAGATTAAGGCCAGAATGAGAGATCTTGTTGAGCAGGACCTGCCTTTGGAAAAGAAGGTATATACTACAAGAGAAATGAGAGAAAGATTTGCTCAAAGAGATCTTCCAGGCAAGGCTAAACTTCTGAGATATAGAAGATCCTCCAAGATTAATATATATGATCTGGATGGTTATGAGGATTACTTCTACGGATATATGGTTCCATCAACAGGCTACCTGACAGAGTTTGATCTTGTACCATACGATGATGGATTTGTGCTTGTTATTCCAGAGAAGAATACACTGAAGCTTCCTGATAAATACGATGCACCACATGAACTCTATAATGTGCTTAGAAAATCAGAGGACTGGGGTCGCAAGCTTCAAATAACCTGTGTGGGAGAGCTAAATGATATTATTGTCAAAGGCGATATGAATAAACTCATGCTCCTTCAGGAAGCTATGATGGAGAAACAGATAGCTGAGATAGCTCAGGAAATATATGAGGGAGATAGAAAGCTTGTTCTGATAGCAGGACCATCCTCTTCAGGCAAGACAACATTTTCAAATAGACTCAGCGTGCAGCTGGCCTCTTTTGGTATAATTCCTCATCCAATAGCTATGGATAACTTCTTCAAGGAGAGGAAGGATACTCCACTTGATGAAAATGGAAAATTCGATTTTGAAACTATAGATGCACTGGATTTGGAGCTTCTTGAAAATACTATGACTAGACTTTTGAATGGGGAAGAAGTAGATATGCCTACCTTTGATTTTACAGTGGGTTCAAAGGTATATGATGGCACTAAACTAAAGCTCGGTAAGAATGATGTAATAGTCATGGAGGGCATACATGCGCTTAATCCAGCGTCTACAAAAACGCTTCCTAAGGATAGTTGTTACAAGATTTACATTAGTGCACTTACACAGCTAAATATCGATGAGCATAATCGTATATCGACAACAGATACGAGACTTATCAGAAGAATGATAAGAGATGCAAGAACTAGAGGACATAGTGCTAGTAAAACTATAGAAATGTGGCCATCCGTAAGACGTGGAGAAGAGAAATATATCTTCCCATATCAGGAGGAGGCAGATGCTGTATTCAATTCAGCGCTTATATATGAACTTCCTGCGCTAAAGACCTTTGCAGAGCCTTTGCTCTTTGGTGTATCGGAAGAAAGTGATGAGTATTATGAGGCCAAGAGGCTTCTTAAGTTCCTGGATTATTTCCTGGGAATAGATGTTCAGAGCGTTCCACAGAATTCTATAATAAGAGAATTTATTGGTGGGGGATGCTTTAAAGTCTGAGTAGACTTATATGTGAAGGGAAAAAGTAAAAATGGAGCAGGACTGTAAGCCGGGTTCTGTCGGGGATAATCATCTATCTAGATCCTGTATTACTACAGGATTCAAGCAACCTACCTGAAGCTCGGCGGGCCGCGTCAACGCTTCTGCTTGGTCTTGCATCGGATGGGGTTTACAATGCCCTGTCTGTCACCAGCCAGGCGGTGAGCTCTTACCTCGCCTTTTCACCCTTACTCATATAGAGCGGTATATTTTCTGCTGCACTTTCCTGTGAGTCACCTCAACTGGACGTTATCCAGCATCCTGCCCTGTGATGCCCGGACTTTCCTCACGGACTATAAAAGTCCCCGCGATTATCTATCCTGCTCGCAGGTGCGAGTATAACATAAGAAATTATTCACTTCAAGAAGTAAATGGAGGAAACAAATGAAAAGGTTAATAGTATTTGTATTGCTGACGACAATGATCCTTTTAGTCTCGAATATGAATATTGATGCTGCTGGTTCAGGATACACCCTAGCTGTAACATCAGATCTCTCGACTAGTAGTGATTATTATATAGTCAATGTTGACATAGAGAGTAAACTCGAGAATTTCTCTGGAACTATGAGAGTAGTTGTTGAAAATGATAAGGCCTCTCTGGTTGGATATGAAACTATTGTTTCAGTTCCGAAAGGCAATACAAAAACTTATTCGGTGGATGTTCCTGTAAAAGGGTTAGATGCTCATAAGGAGATAACAATCTATCTTTATAATACTAGTGGAAAAAAGGTGTACTCGGAAAAGTTTAGATCTGTATTTGGTAAAACGGCTAGCCAAATCACTTTAGGGCTACTATCTGATAATCCAGACAAGTTATCAGCGCTGGATATGGGCGGTGAAACAGTAGAATATTACCAGGAAAACTACCAGGTTAAACTAGAGGAAATAGATCTTGATAATATATCAGATCAGTTAGCTAGAATAGATGTATTGGTCATTAATAATTACGACACTTCCAGTATATCGGAAGAGGTTATTGAAGAGATAGAAGATTGGGTTAATTATGGAGGAATCCTTTTTATTGGTACAGGTAGAACGATGGATAGAACTGTATCGGGATTTGATGATGGATTTCTTGGTATTGAATCTAGAGGAACATATCGCGATGAAAAGTTCTATACAGGAAATGATTATGCAGAACATGAAGTGGTAGATATAGACTATACACTCTCATATACAGGCATTAGTAACGTTGATAACTATATTAATATCGGCAGTGGATATATTATTCATTCGACCTTTGATCTAGAAGAACTGACAGAGGATGACAACTACAATTTAAACAGTTTATATAATTTCATATTATCTCAGCTTGTTAGTTCATCAAATTATAATCCTAATAATAACTTTTCTATGTATGATCTGGAGGATTTCCAAGGATACATGGAGAAACCTGTGAGGACAGGAGCGGGACTCCTCTCACTTATTATAATTATTTATATCGTTCTTGTAGGACCGATTTGTTATCTAGTGCTTAAATCTATGAAGATGCAAGAGAAGATATGGATAGTTATTCCTATAATGTCACTTGTTTTCGTTGGTTTCGTGGCGCTACTCAGTTTAGGAGTAAAGGTTCGTGGACTGAATATCAAAACAGTTGAAATGCATAACATAAGTAATAATACAGATGATGTTTTTATATTGGGATATTCAGCAAAGCCTAAGGAATGGACGATTGAAACCAAAGATTCATATCTATATGGAAATATGATAACTGATTTTGGATATAGTGATAGTAAAGAAAAGGGAATCATACAATATGGTGGAGAGGTAGACAGGCTGACTTATAAACCTGAAGGAACCTTTGAGTCCACTTGTTTTGTAATGACAAACAAGGATAAAAAAATAAAGGATTTCACTTATGATGTGGAATTTGATGATGTGGATAATAATGGCCTTCAAAATATTAGATATGGAAAAATAACAAATAATACAGGCAAAGATTTTGACTTTGTAATGATAATAGGAGACTACGGAAATCAGCTAATTAAGGATGTCCAAGATGGTGAAGAAATGACAGTTGCAATTAATAAGTCCTCCTATGGTTACCAGGGATATTCGGTAAGTAATAATAATCTAATCTATAATGGAGAAGTAAGTAATTATTATAGGAAAAAAGACTATGAAGGTGCGGCCGAGCTATCGGCTATGGCTATGACTCTTAAAGCAAACTGCGCCGGAATGCCTGGAACACTTGCGGTAGTTGGAGTTACGAAGGGTAGCGCCAAGACAAAGGTAGACTCAGAAACAGCCTGGGAATGCTATTATTCAGAATACTAAACAGGAGGGAAAGCTATGTTATATATAGAGAATCTAGTAAAAATGTATGGTCGTTTTCCTGCTGTTAAAGGACTGACCCTCAGAGTTCCGAAGGGAGATCTCTTTGGCTTTGTAGGACCAAATGGTGCAGGAAAAACAACAACTATAAGAATAGTATGCGGACTTCTAAAACCAACATCTGGTAAGGTTACAGTAAATGGAATCACAGGTATAAATGGTGGAGCCACTAGAAGTCAGTTAAAGGAAATAAAGAAAAATATAGGTTATGTTCCAGATTTCTTCGGTGTATATGATAACCTTAAGGTTACAGAGTATTTGGAATTCTATGGATCTCTTAATGGAATGACATATAGAGATATAGTTGCAACTTCCAATGATCTTCTTGCTCTAGTTAATCTGGAAGATAAAAAGGACTTCTATGTAGATACATTATCAAGAGGTATGAAGCAGAGACTATGTGTTGCGAGGGCACTCCTTCACAATCCAACACTTCTTATAATGGATGAGCCTTCATCGGGTCTCGACCCAGCGGCCAGAATTGAGATGAAAGAGCTTCTGATGAATCTGCAGTCAATGGGCAAAACAATAGTTATAAGCTCACACATACTTGCTGATATAGCTGAAATGTGTAACGCCGTAGGAATAATGAATCAAGGACGTCTGGTGGCTGCTGGTAAGATGGAAAATATTCTTAAAACTGGTACAGATACAAGTCGTCTGATCATTTCCTTTGCAAACGGTATAGAACTGGCACAGAGAATCTTTACAGAGCAGCCAGCAATTAGGATGGAATCCGTTCGTGAGAATCAGATAATAATTAGTGGTGTTGCAGATGATGCAATGGCTAATCGAATAATAGTTGATCTTATATCTAGAGGTGTGACTATTTCAGGATTCCATAGAGAAGAGAGAAGTCTAGAGAAGATATTTATGAATATGACAGGAGGTGTTGCATAATGAATAATGTTAAAACCTCAAAAAGCATAGTTAATCCTATAGTTCGAAAGGACCTCAAGGTTATATCCAGAAGTATGAAATTTTCTTGGGGTCTCTTTGCCTACGAGGCAATACTTGCGCTCATATTCCTTTTTATAATGCTTACGATACGTTCGGTTGGATCGTATTCAGGAATAAGAAGTAATACGGATGTATATGAGGCATATATCTCATTTTTCCTTGTGATAGGTATAGCGCAG
>DFEN01000077.1 GCA_002368685.1 Lachnospiraceae bacterium UBA3801 | reverse complement strand
AGTATGACGAGCTGGGTGAGATAGAACTGGCAAATGGCGAGAAGCGTCGTTGTAAGGTCCTTGAAATAGACGGTAGCAATGCACTTGTTCAGCTCTTTGATAGTGCTACAGGTATCAACCTGGAAAGCAGTAAGGTAAAGTTCCTTGGTCGTTCAATGGAGCTTGGTGTATCAGGAGATATGCTGGGACGTGTCTTCGATGGACTTGGACGTACAGTTGATGGTGGTCCAGAGATTCTTCCGGAAGCAAGAATGGATATCAATGGTCTTCCTATGAATCCTGCTGCAAGAGCATATCCGGAAGAGTTTATTGAAACAGGTATTTCTGCTATCGATGGACTTAATACACTGGTTCGTGGACAGAAGCTTCCTATATTCTCAGCATCAGGTCTTCCACATGCACAGCTGGCTGCACAGATAGCACGTCAGGCTAAGGTTAAAGGTACTGATGATGAGTTCGCCGTAGTATTTGCTGCTATGGGTATCACATTTGAGGAGGCTCACTTCTTCGAGGAGTCATTCCGTGAGAGTGGAGCTATCGATAGAACAGTTCTTTTTAGAAACCTTGCAAATGACCCTGCCGTAGAGCGTATATCTACACCTCGTATGGCTCTTACTGCAGCTGAGTATCTGGCATTCGAAAAGGGGATGCATGTCCTTGTTATAATGACAGATATTACAAACTACGCAGATGCACTTCGTGAGATCAGTGCTGCTCGTAAAGAGGTTCCTGGACGTCGTGGATATCCTGGATACATGTACACTGACCTTGCAACTATGTATGAAAGAGCAGGACGTCAGCGTGGTAAGAATGGTTCTATAACAATGATTCCTATTCTTACTATGCCAGAGGATGATAAGACACATCCTATTCCTGACCTTACAGGATATATTACAGAGGGACAGATTATCCTATCCCGTGAGCTTTATAGAAAGGGTATCACACCTCCTATCGACGTACTCCCTTCACTTTCACGTCTGAAGGATAAGGGTATCGGCGAAGGTAAGACAAGAGCTGACCATGCAGCTACAATGAACCAGCTGTTCTCAGCTTACGCACGTGGTAAGGAAGCAAAGGAGCTCATGGTAATCCTCGGTGAGGCAGCCCTCACAGACATCGACCTTCTATACGCTAAATTCGCCGAAGAATTCGAGAAGAAGTATGTATCCCAGGGTTATCAGGCAGATCGTGACATTCAGGAAACACTTGATATAGGTTGGGAACTCCTTCGTATTCTCCCACGTTCCGAGCTGAAACGTATTAATGACAAGTTCCTCGATCAGTATTATTAAAATATTAGTCTTATCAAATAATATAATAATTATTATCAAGCCGTTTTTCGCGAGTGAGATTTATAAGTGACTGAGCCTGTGCCCTCGTGGCCCTTTCGGGCCTGTTCACTTAGCGATTCACAAGCGGAGCGCAGTGAGAGCTTAGTGAGCCTAGGGGTGCCCGAACGGGAGCGAAAGCGTCCACTCGAGGACACTGGCTCAGGAACGTATAAAATCTCACCGCGGAATAATGTAAAAAAGGAAAAAACTATGGCAACACAAACAGTAATTCCTACACGAATGGAATTAACGCGTCTTAAGAAAAAACTAAATACAGCCGTAAAAGGACACCGTCTGCTGAAGGATAAGCGCGACGAGCTGATGCGAGAGTTCCTTGAACTTGTTAAGGTTAACATGGAGCTTCGTGAGAAGGTTGAGAAGGGTATAGAAGCAGCGAATAAGAACTTCGTACTGGCGAAGGCCGGTATGTCTGAGCAGACTCTTAGAACAGCACTTATGGCTCCAAAACAGGAGGTATCTCTTGTTCAGGATAAGAAAAATGTAATGAGTGTTGATATTCCTGTATTCGATTTCAAAACCAGAACACCGGATGAGAATGATATTTATTCTTATGGTTTTGCTTTCACTTCAGGTGATCTGGATGGAGCGGTTGACTCTCTGGCTAAGGTCTTTCCAGATATGCTAAAACTGGCCGAGGTTGAGAAGTCCTGTCAGCTGATGGCTGCTGAAATCGAGAAAACACGCCGTAGAGTTAATGCACTAGAGCATGTTATCATTCCAGAAACTCAGGAGAGTATTAAGTATATAACCATGAAGCTAGATGAGAATGAGCGTAGTACTCAGGTGCGTCTAATGAAGGTTAAGTCGATGATGCTTGAAGAGGCACATCATTATAAGGATAAGTAGATTAAAAACTTCTGGCTTCGGTCAGAAGTTTTTTGTTGCTCATTTGTTGTCACCTGGGTGTTACTATATGTATAGATAATATGAACGGACATATATAGTAATAAGAGGAGGCGATAGTAATGAGAGATTATATTATAAATAATCTGGACACAGATAAAACACTCAGTATTATAGTTTTATCATTTGTAGGAATAATTGTTCTGTCAAATGTCATTGCGCTGTTTGTAGGAATAATCAAAAAAGGCTTCAGAGCTGTACTGTCAGTTCTGGTTTTTCTGATTACATTCTTAGTAGCTCCGAAGCTTAGTACATTTCTCGTTAATAATTTCGACTATGGATTATTACAGAAGGGAATAAGCTTTCTGGTTGAGCGAGATATAGAGGAGAAGGCGAAACGAGATTATCTAATAGCAACCGGTGAAGAGGTAGGAGATGATGAGGCTTTACTGGCCCAGCTAATGGATGAGGTTTATACCTATGATCCGAATGTAAGTGATGAGGTCAACTTCATTAGGAATGCAGGATTGCCTCAGGTTGTGACTGATGTGATTGTCCTAAATATGAAGGAAGTAAATATGGATAAGATAGAGGCTGATAACTTCTATGATTATGTAGGCAAGTACTGTGCCAGCCGAATCATTATTGCAATAACATATATTGCTGTATTTATGATGGCAAGCAGAGTTCTCCTTGAAAGAGATGAGAAGGAGTACAGGATTGCATATTTAAGCTAGTTTCTATTTTGTCCCTTGCTAATAATATTTAATGTAGTTATAATAATATCATCAATAGGTTTCATCTTTGAGTTACATCATGTAGAGTTCATACGAGGAAGGGGGATGCGTATGGCAGCACTGATTAAATGTCCAAAATGTGGATCTAATAGAATAGAACCTGTAAAACAGGCAGGTGGCCTGGCAGGTAAGATGGGTGTCATGGTTTATGTATGTCTAAACTGTGGCAAGGAATCAAAAATTAAAGCTAAGAAATAGAGTGTCACGGGTCTCGGCCCGTGGCATTTTTATTTAAGAGAATTCCAGGCAGTTGGTTCTACAATAGGAAACTGAATAAATAAAAATAGTTTCTTTACAAATATTTGTACATATGTTACAATCAAGGAAACGGAAAATATCAAAATAGTTTCCAAAACCACCAAAGTTTTTCTGATTTTAGGGTATATATTATGGAATTACGACAACAGCTACTTGAGGGGACTCTTCAGGTATTCAATTACAAGGGACTTAAGTTCACAATGGATGATGTGGCACACTCCCTTGGAATCAGTAAGAAAACTATATATACGGTTTTTAGGACCAAGGAAGAGATGTTTCTCGCATTGGTTGATTATCTGTTTGATGGAATCAAGGAAGCAGAGCAGAGTGTACTTGATGATGACAGTCTGTCTACGGTTGAGAAGATACGTAAGATTCTGGGTGTTATGCCTGTCAGCTACCGTGAACTGGATTTGCGACAGCTATATGTACTGAAGGACAAGTATCCATCAGTATATCAGCAAGTTGAGCATAGACTAGAGAATGGTTGGGAGAACACCATAGCATTAATAGAGCAGGGGATAGAAGAGGGCGTAATTAGACCAATCAAGATTCCTATTCTCAAGATGATGCTGGAAGCATCTCTGGAACAATTTTTCATGAGAGACATACTTATCGAGAATAGAATCTCATATCAAGAGGGGCTTGATGAGGTAGTCGAGATTCTGGTCGATGGAATACTAAATACATAGTACTTACAAGGAGGGTTACAATGGAGAGGATATACTTAAATGATGACTGGAAATTCAGCGAGAGTTTTAGTGAGGATATTCTAGGTAGAGATTATACAGATTCATCTATGAAGGATGTACGTATACCACATACTGTAAAGGAATTACCTTATCATTATTGTGATGAGAAGGATTATCAGATGGTTAGTGGTTATAGAAGAATTCTGAAGGCTCCTAAGAAGTGGGAGGGTAAGAAGATACTTCTGACCTTTGAAGGAGTTGCTCATGATGCAACTGTATACGTTAACAGTGTCAAGGTTGCAGAGCATCACACAGGATATACAGCATTTACTGCAGACATCTCTGCAGCACTTAAAATAGGCGAGGATAATGTTATCGCAGTTAAATGTGATAGCAGAGAGAGTTTAAATATTCCTCCATTTGGTTTTGTTATAGACTATATGACTTATGGTGGTATATATAGAGATGTTTATATAGATGTCAAAGAGAAGAACTATATCAAAGACATTTTTATTACCACAAAGCTTGCAGATAAGTTTGAAGAAAATGGTATCAGGAAGGTTGGAGCCTCTCAGATACTTTCGAGGATAGAGCTAAATGAAATGAGCGAGGGGCTAGCAATTAGACAGTCTATCAGAAGGTGTGGCGAGACAGAATACCGGGAGCTTATCTGCCAGAATATAGATGGAGAGGAAAATGTCCTCTCAGATATTCCAGCCATGACAGGAGAGGTAGAACTGTGGGATATCGAGAATCCTGTCAGATACGAGGTTAAGACCGAGCTTATCAAGAAGGCTGATCCAAACAGAAAGAATACTAAGGACAAGGTCCTTGATGAAAAAGAAGTTAAAATAGGATTCCGCAGGGCACAGTTCAAGGTGAGTGGTTTCTTTCTCAACGGACGTAAGGTTAAGATTCGTGGACTAAACCGTCATCAAAGCTATCCATATGTTGGATATGCGATGCCAAAGTCTATGCAGGAGCGGGATGCAAATATACTCAAATATGAGCTGGGACTAAATGCAGTTCGTACTTCACATTATCCTCAGAGTCAGTATTTTATAGATAAATGCGACGAGCTGGGGCTTCTTGTATTTACTGAATTCCCAGGCTGGCAGCATATAGGTGATGCAGACTGGAAGGATCAGGCGGTAGAGAATGTACGCGAGATGGTTACACAGTATAGGAATCATCCATCCATTATTCTCTGGGGCGTAAGAATAAATGAGTCCGTAGACGATGATGATTTCTACACCAGAACTAATGAGCTTTGCAGAGAGCTTGATCCATCCCGTCAGACAGGTGGAGTTCGTTGCTACAAGAAGGGTAGCATGCTGGAGGATGTTTATACCTACAACGATTTCTCTCATACTGGCGGCAATAAGGGGGTTGAGAAGAAATCAGATGTTACTTCGAATGTCGACAAGCCATATCTTGTAAGTGAATACAATGGACATATGTATCCTACTAAGGCCTTCGATTGGGAAGAACACAGAATGGAGCATATGCTTAGGCATGCAAATGTTATAGATGAGGTTGCTAATCAGACAGATATAGCAGGTTCCTTTGGCTGGTGTATGTTTGATTATAATACACATAAGGACTTCGGAAGTGGAGACCGTATATGCTATCACGGAGTTATGGATATGTTCCGTAATCCTAAGCTTGCGGCGGCAGTTTATAGCATTCAGCAGGAGGATACACCTGTCCTTCAGGTTAGCTCCTCGATGGATATAGGCGAGCATCCTGGAAGTAACAGAGGCGATGTTTATATTCTCACAAATGCTGACAGTGTGAAGATGTATAAGAATGAAAGATTTATAAAGGAGTATTTCACTGCAGATAGTGAATGGAAGAATCTAAGTCATGGACCTATCAAGGTAGATGATTATATAGGAGATGCCATTCTTGAGGGTGAACCAGGTATGTCTGAAAAGCAGGCAGAGGACCTGAAGGTACTCTTGAATGAAGTTGCAAGAGTTGGTCTCTATGGCATGTCTAAAAAGATGATGGCTAAGGCTGGATTTGTAAGTGTTAAATACAGAATGAGCATGACTGACGCAGTTGCTTATTTCAATAAATATGTAGGAGATTGGGGAAGTGAGTCTACTACCTACCGATTTGAAGCTATTAAGGACGGTGAGGTTGTTAAGACTGTAACACTTGCTCCTATGACAAAGAGAAAACTATTTATAGATGTAGATCATACTGAACTAAAGGAAGAGAGTTCCTATGATGTTGCAGCTATAAGAATAGAGGATAGGGATGAATATGGAAATGTACTTCCATTTTCAAATGATCCTGTAAGCTTTACTGTTGAAGGACCTATTGAACTGATTGGTCCATCAGTTATAGCTCTTCAAGGTGGTATGGGAGGTACATTTGTTAAGACCACAGGAAAGACTGGAACAGCAAAGCTTAGTATAACAACACAAAATGGGGAAACTACAACTGTAGATTTTATAATTAAGTAGCGAAGTAATAAATAAAAAAGGAGAAGGCGTATGAAGCTAGGATTAACAGAAAAGATTTCTTATGGACTAGGAGCTGTAGGTAAAGACATGGTTTACATGCTCTCAGCAAGTTATGTGCTTTACTATTTCCAAAATGTTCTTGGAGTTAATGCTATAGCAATGGGTATCATTCTTATGGCAGCAAGAGTATTCGATGCATTTAATGATCCTATCATGGGCGTTATTGTTGCGAAGACCAAGACTAAATGGGGTAAGTTCAGACCTTGGCTGATGATTGGAACTATAACAAATGCCATTATACTGTTTCTGATGTTTGCTTGCCCACCTAGTTTAGATGGCAAGGGACTTGTAGCTTATGCAGCAGTTACTTATATACTATGGGGAGTAACCTATACAATGATGGATATTCCTTATTGGTCAATGATACCTGCTTTTACTGATTCGGGTAAGGATAGAGAGAATCTGACAACTCTCGCTCGTTCCTGTGCAGGTGTAGGTTCTGCATTAGTTACGATCTTCACAGTTGCACTTGTTAGCAAGATTGGAAAGCTTATAGCAGGTTCAAATGCTTCTGCAAAAGCTGTTGAAATAGCCGGCTTTAAGTGGTTTGCACTTATCATAGCTATTCTCTTTGTCGTATTCATCATTATCACCTGTGTGAATATAAAAGAGCAGGCAACGGTTGATATGGAGTCACCATCTGTAGGACAGATGTTCAAGGCTCTTATCACAAATGATCAGGCGATGACAATAGTTCTTGCAATTGTACTTATCAATACATCGATATATATCACTTCAAACCTTGTTATATATTTCTTCAAATATGATTTTGGTGGAGCGGGCTGGAAGGGAAGCTTCACATATTTCAACATGTTTGGTGGTGCTATTCAGATACTTTCAATGATGATATTCTATCCAGTCCTTCGTCAGTTCGCTAGCAATATCAAAGTATTCTATATCTGTCTTGCTAGTGCAATAATAGGATACGGAGTTCTTCTTGCGATAGCATTTATAAATATGTCAAATGTATTCATACTCTTTATCCCAGGCTTCTTTATCTTTGCAGCGAATGGAGTACTTCAGGTACTGACAACAGTATTCCTGGCGAATACAGTAGACTACGGGGATCTCAAAAATAGTAGAAGAGATGAATCGGTTAT
>DFEN01000176.1 GCA_002368685.1 Lachnospiraceae bacterium UBA3801 | reverse complement strand
CCTATGTTTTCTGCCTTGATACCACTTATCAATCTTATAATGTATACTGATCAACTACTTCATTAAGATCGTTTGCTATAGAATTCTGCTGTCTTGCCATAGACGAAACTCCATCTACAACTGCAGAAACGGTAGTAACCGAATCCATAATTTTACCGCTGTTATCTGCTGTTGCCTGTGCTGATTCAGCGATATTATTAATTGCTTCACCCACCTCGTTCATAACACGTTCAAGTCCCTCTGACATCTCAGAAAGTCTTGATGAAAGATCAGCTATACTATCAGCATCCTCTCCATACTGCTTAGCAATATCTACAAAATGCTCATAGTCAGGAGTAACTGTTTCCTGAAGGAATTCCAAAAATGTTTTTGAGTCATTTAAGAGTCCATCAAATGCTCTCTCTACGTCTCCTACAGTTGTCTGAATAATCTCAACAGCTTTAGTTGTTTCCTCTGCCAGTTTACCTATTTCTGTTGCAACAACCGCAAAACCTCTTCCCTGTTCACCAGCTCTGGCAGCTTCTATCGAAGCATTTAACGATAAGAGATTAATCTGCGATGCAATCTCAGAAATGGTACTTGCCATAGTGCCTATAGTTGATACTACCTTGGCATTTTCAATACTGATGCGAAGCTTTTCATTAAACTGATCTGATAAATCAGAGGCATTGTCGTAAGAAGCCTTGCTATCTTTTTCTATCTTACGCGCTCTTACACGAATCTCATCTGCCATAGCAGAACTCTTACCGGTTTCTTCACTCATACGGTTAACTGAGTTATTAACTTCCTGAGTTGAAGCATTAACCTCTTCAGTAGCAGCACTGGCATTCATCATAGCTTCATTGACTTCATACATCAGTTTCTCAATATTATCGAACTGATCAGAAAGCTGCTCTGCAGATTCGCTAAGCTCTTCACTTGCTATTTCCATGTTTTTAGCTTTTTCAGATATTCCAAGAATGATATTCTTATTGCCCTCATACATGGTATTAAGAGAATCACTCATCTGTCCTACTTCATCAGCCGTTTTGACAGGAATCTTATTTATAGAAAAATCACCCTTAGCAAGGGAACCGGCAAATATCTTAACCCTATTTAAACTCTTGGCAATACTTCTTAGATTCATAACAATAATCAGTGCTACAAGAACAAGACAGATAATTGTTACTAAAAGAAGCTTAGTGGTAAGAATCCTAACAGGCTCATTAATCTGCGACTTAGGAATCTGGATAAGAAGTTTCCATCCAAGGCCTGGAATAGTAGTAAAGTATACGTTATTCACACCATTATTTTTTGTATAAGTAACGATACCACTATCTTTACTCATAATCACTTTTCCAGCTTCTGCAAGTGATTTGTTTTTATCTTCCGTTATCAAAATTTCTTCCGATGAAGCTTCCGGCTCATCTGCAGAATAAAGAATAGCACCCGCCGAGCTAAGAAGCATAGCATTGCCTTCTTTTCCAATCTTTACATTACTAACCATAGCCTGAATATCATCAAGCTGCATATCTACTGTTACACAGCCGACGAATTTACCTTTATCATCAAACATAGGGCATGAAGAAGATGCCATAACAATTCCTGATGTTGGATCATAATATGGATTAGTAACCTTTACTGAGTCAGAGTTTTTAGCATTAAGATAATACTCTTCGTTGAAATAATCGTAATCACCATTGCTATAATCCCATGTGGTTACAATATCAGAACCATCCTTGTAAACATATGGTCCCATATATTCTTTGCTTGAATCATAGACATAAGGCTCAAACCAAAGTCCACTACCCAGTATCATATCTTCATCTCTGATACTGTTAGTAAGTATCTCTTCATAGGCTGAAAACTCTGTTGTTGTATAGGTACTTTGCACATTCTTGGCAATAACGTTACATGCAGTAGTAACCGACCCAACATATTCACAGATCTTATTTGCCTGAGATGCCAGCTCCGCATCCATCCTTGATGCTATCTGCTCTTCGATAATCTCTGTACTGCTTGTGGAACTGATATACATCTGCGCAAGCATGGCAAAAACTACGAATGGCAAAATATAAATCAGTAATTTGGTGCTGATTTTGTTAAACTTCATATATTCCCCTCCTATTATACTTTTTATACCTTTTATACTTATCGTTAGTTAAGTAAGATTGTACTAAAATAAATACAATTTCACAAGAACTTTTTGTAAAAGTTCTCCTTTTGTACATACTTATAGATAATTTTTTCATATAACAAAAAACTCACAAGCCGGTATTATACCGATTTGTGAGTCATTTAACATTATATTATGTCCAGAAAACTACTTGAGTGGCTTAGCGCCTGCCTTCTCCTGAATTTTTTCAACAGTTTGTCTGTACTTGCTCTTCTTCTTTTCTTCTTTCTTGATAACCGTTCCGTGTACACCCTTAACACCTACAATGAACATACCACTTACTTCAGCCTTAACTTCTTTCTTTACAGGAATAAGATCAAATATCTTCTCATCACAGAACATGGTAAGAACCTGTGGGCCTGCTTTAACCTTTACAAGAGGCACCTTGAAGTTTCTCTGGAACTTAGGTATCTGGTCTGTAATTGTTGAAGGAAGGTTAGCATCTTTAACCTTCATACGCTTCTTATCAATAACCAGCATAGATACTGTCTGCTTGTTTGCATCAAGAAGCTGCTGATTTTCTGCCTGCTTCTTCTGAAGTTTTTTTCCAAGTATTGCAAGTATTACTATTAAAGCTACGATTACTACAGCTATTATTATAAGAACTATGCTCCAAACTGGCATATTATTAAACCTCCTAAAATCACGCTTGGTCTATTGTATCATTGTTTAAAACTAACCGCAAGAATATGTGACAGTTTGACTGGTGCTGCCCATCTAGGCTTAAATCATATTTTAAGTTAAGCTTTAAGCCATCTTCGGTTTCCATAAGGCCATATTCTTTTGTGTCCATAGCCATAGCAAATGTCCCATAAGGAGTAATATAGCTGGACTTTGTAACTACTCCCGGCCTAAAGAACATGGTGCTTGCCACAGTTGTTTTCTTTGTGTATGTAAATTCCGCTTCTTTTATCTTTAAGGTAGTCTTATATGACTGACCATCTTCAGTAGTGGAATCATAGCTAATATATCTGCTTCCATTCCTTTCAAAATACTCACAGTCAGTTTTAATAACTTCCTCGTCATGAGTTCCATCACTGTAATGATGGCTGTTTAATTCAAGATATGCCTTCATACTATTCTTCTTCTAAGTGGAGGTTGCGCATAATACTTTCCTGCTGCTTGGTAATATGCTGCTTAACTACCTCTACTGCTTCATTTTGTTTTCTGTAGTATAT
>DFEN01000014.1 GCA_002368685.1 Lachnospiraceae bacterium UBA3801 | reverse complement strand
TGTCCGCCGTGATCAAGGTTCATTCCCATAAATGTATCACCAGGGTTCAGTACTGCAAAGAATACAGCCATGTTAGCCTGAGCTCCTGAGTGAGGCTGAACGTTTGCGTACTCAGCACCAAACAGTTCCTTAGCTCTATCTCTTGCAAGATCCTCAACTACGTCCACATACTGGCATCCACCGTAGTATCTCTTACCTGGATAACCTTCTGCATATTTATTTGTAAGGTGACTTCCCATTGCAGACATTACTGCTTTAGAAGCTATATTCTCTGAAGCAATAAGCTCGAGATTGTCATTCTGACGATTCCACTCGTCAGTCATGGCTGCTGCCACCTCAGGGTCTACTTTCTTGATTTCTTCAAAATCAAACATTTTCATTTCCTCCGTGATATTTATTTGTATTTTGATATTTTATTATAAAGATTCTTCGAGCCTTGCCCTCAGAATGACATTATACTTCTATCTGAGATAGAACCTCACCTATCTTGTCATGTATTACGATATCCGCCTGCGCATCTCTTCCGGTTGATGCCATGTTGAGAACCGCCAGGTGCTTGCCCCCAAAGTAATTAACGAAGCTTGCTGCGGGATAAACAACAAGTGAAGTTCCTCCAATAATCAGCATGTCCGCCTTGGAAATGTGCTCAATGGCGCGACTGATAACATAGTTATCAAGTCCCTCCTCATAAAGAACAACATCTGGTCTAACCAGACCACCGCAGACCTTTCCATCCACTACATTGTCACACTTTGGAACACCCTCTGAAGCAAGTATATACTTCACCCCGGCATGAACATCTTCTTTCGTACTGCTGTACTCTTTCCCGCACTTAGTGCAGTAGTTTCTAAGCACAGACCCGTGAAGCTCAAGAACCTCTTTGCTTCCAGCTGCCTGATGGAGCCCATCAATATTCTGAGTTATGACCGCCTTCAGCTTTCCTGCCTTCTCCAGTTCTGCCAGCTTATAATGAGCAGCATTTGGTTTCGCATCTGGAGCCAACATCTTGTCCTTATAGAACTCATAGAAGTCCTCGGTCTTATGCACCAGAAATGTATGACTGACTATCTCTTCCGGTGGATATTTATACTTCTGATTATACAGTCCATCCTGGCTTCTAAAATCAGGTATTCCACTTTCAGTAGAAACTCCCGCCCCACCAAAGAAGACTATATAATTAGATTCATTGATTGCATCTTGAAGTGCCTGAATATTCTCTGTCATTCTACCTTACTCACCTCAACCTTCACACTATAAGAATCCTTGATCTCATATATATCCTTCGTGTCAAAATCAACAGTTATCTCATTTTCGCCTATATTCAAATCCTTAACGTTGATACGAGGGTTAATATCATCAATTGAAAGTCCTGATATATCCTCTTCAAAGCCGCTTAGCTTAACCTTGATGTTGTCAGGAGAAACGATGTCATAATTATAATCTGGATTTCCACCTATGATGCGTATCTTATTCTTTGCAACAGTAATATCCAGCTCCTTCATCGCCTCGATCTCCACATTGACCGCAAGATCACTTACGCTCTCATCCGCAAGGAATATGTCATTAGACAGATAATTAGTAAGATCAATATTCTTCTCAATATTTGCATCTGCATCAGTTACTATAACATCATTGATATCTATAGAATCAATACTTTCCAGGTTTTCTGGAGTACCTGCAATAACGATTGAGGATGGCTCATAATTAATAGCCTTTATTCCATATCCATCCTTAAGCTTGCCGGCTGTATTTACATTTATATTTACAGTCTTCGTCTGGTATATAGGTACATTTACGCTTACTGTGCTTGCTGAAAGGGAAATGTTGTCCTTCTGAACAGCTGAACCGTAACCATCTATGCATCCAAGATTTACTATCTCGACTATATCTTTCTCTGCACCAGAAATATCAATTACTGCCCTGGCTTCAACTATGTTTGCCAGCACCGACTCAGGGCCTGTAACAGTGACCATATTTGGAGTAGGAACAGGGTTTCCTGCAGCATACCCCTCCTTAGCGTCGCCTGTAGTAATAACTCTGACCGGAATACTCTTCTCCGATTCCTCCTCTATACTGAGTGTTACGTACTGATTTACAGGAGTAATTGTCAGCTTCTTAGCTGAAGAGTTAGGTATATTCGAATTGGTAATTACATCGATAGTTGTTGAGTTAGTAACCGAGAGATGTGACAGATCCGCGGTCGCCACGAAGTCATTTGCCTCAAGATTCTCCACTATCGATCTTGGTCCACGAACTATTATTTCAACAGATTCACCATCCGTTACATTATAGAGATTGCCATTTGCAATAATGGAATCCCCATTTATCATCTCAACCGGGATACCCGAAATAGTTTTTGTGACAACACCATCCTCGTAGTTCATTACTACAAACCACATGAGAAATGCAATCAGCAGAGCCAGCAGCTTCAGTCCGATATTGTCAAAAATGTTTTTCTTCTTTTCCTTCACTGCTACTGCCCTCCCTTCTTCAGGATGTTGGTCACAGCAGGTCTGTCATCTTTTGGAGGTTCCAGCTTGGACAGCTGACGTCTAAGTCCATCCTCATCAAGATCCTGATAAAGCTGACCCTTGTATGCAACAGATATACCGCCTGTCTCTTCTGACACTATGATAGTCATACTATCTGAAACCTCACTAATTCCGAGACCAGCTCTATGTCTGGTACCCAGAGACTTGGCTATATTCTTATTATCAGTAAGTGGCAGGTAGCAGGTAGCCGCTGCAACTCTATTCTTCTGAATAATAACCGCACCATCATGAAGCGGTGTGTTCTTCTCAAAAATATTGATAAGAAGCTGCTGAGATACAACCGACTCCAGCTTGATACCTGTATCAATATATTCACCCATTGGTGTATCGTGTTCTATAACTATCAGCGCACCCGTCTTATCCTTTGCGAGCTGAACTGATGTTTTTACCAGCTCATATATGGTCTTGTCGTTAAGAGCCTTTTCATCATTATTCTTACTTGCAAATGAACTAAAGAATCTGGAAATAATATTCTTTCTACCCAGCTCGTCCAGCGCACGTCTAAGCTCCGGCTGGAACAGAACAACGATTGCGAGCAGGAATACATTTATCAAGTTCTTGGCAATCCACAGAATGGTATTCAGCTTTACGATGGCCGCAAAAATGAGAAAAAGAGCCACCACAACTACACCCTTTACCAGGGTCCATGCTCGGCTCGTTTTCACCCACAATAACAAGTGGTAAATAATATATGCAATTATGATGATATCCAACACATCTGTCCACTTAAGGTCTGGGAAATATATCCCGCTCAGATATGTATGGATAAAGGTACTAATTGCTTCCATCAACTACCCACCTT
>DFEN01000022.1:16348-19473 GCA_002368685.1 Lachnospiraceae bacterium UBA3801 | reverse complement strand
CCAGATTTTAGATAAATGAATCTATCAAAAGCTTTTTTCAGCTTATCTTCCAGATTAAATACCTTATGAAGAGCAACCATTTTATCATTATACAGCTTTATATCAGAACCGAAATCTTCGCTTAGTAGATTATATTCCTCCTCAAGATCCGTTATTATATTAAACGAATCATATTTCTGCTTATTTTTAATATCAATTAGTTCATTTTTAATCGATCTATCCGGTGAATATATAAGCTTCTTAACAACTGAATGCATACCATAATCTACTATTCCATTCATTGTATGAACTAGATCATTTAACTCCAACTTAAGTTCATCCTCGGATACAAATTCTGCGGATGTACGTATTATCGCACCTAAGGATAGATTCTTGCCCTCTTCATAAAATCTTACATTATACTCCTCCAGAGCTTTTTCAGTCATAGACTTAAGTCTCTTTCTAAGCTCAGCATCTAAAATCTTATGAGATATACCTACTTCATTACGTCTATTTAGTATAAAATATTTTCCACTCAGCTCTATATCGCTGGTTGCAACGCCTTTTTTAGTCTTCATAGGCTCCTTTTCAATCTGTACCAGGAGCTCATCACCAACACATACCTTCTCAGTATTTCCGTGTTTTAGGAAAATATGATTAGTATTATCATTTAGTGAATAATATAGATAGTCTCCTGTACCAGCATCTAAAAAGGCCGCATTAATAGAAGGCACGTAATTCACAACCTTAGCAGAATATACATTACCGAGTAGACTCTCATTATAAAGAGAACAGGCTCTCACAAGAGAGTTGTCCTCAAGTAGAAAGCCTGTTTTCTTTGAATTAATCTCTGTTATTACAAATGTAGCATTCATATTAATTCTTAAAAGAATGTACTGGTGCCGGAATTCGACCGGTTCTGTTAATAAAGTCTGAACAATCATACTTATTAACAGGCATAACCGGAGCTTCTCCTAGAAGTCCACCAAATACAGCCCTGTCTCCTACTTTTTTACCAACGATTGGCATTATACGAACCGCTGTTGTTTTTTGATTTATCATACCGATAGCCATTTCATCGGCAATTATTCCTGATAGTGTTGAGGCTGGTGTATCACCAGGAACCGCTATCATATCAAGTCCCACTGAACATACACATGTCATAGCTTCAAGCTTTTCAATTGTAAGAGCTCCTGCGTCTACGGCATTTATCATACCCTGATCCTCTGATACAGGAATAAATGCACCAGAAAGACCACCTACATACGAAGATGCCATGATACCGCCCTTCTTAACCTGATCATTAAGAAGCGCAAGTGCAGCTGTTGTACCTGGAGCGCCTGCAAACTCAAGACCCATCTCACAAAGTATATCTGCAACAGAATCACCAATTGCTGGAGTTGGGGCAAGGGACAGATCAACTATACCGAATGGTACATCGAGTCTCTTAGAAGCCTCTTTAGCTACAAGCTGTCCAACACGAGTTATCTTGAAGGCAGTCTTCTTGATAGTCTCGCAAAGAACCTCAAAGCTCTCTCCTCTAACCTGTTCAAGGGCTGTCTTAACAACACCTGGACCTGAAACGCCAACATTTATTATAGTATCAGCTTCAGTTACACCATGAAATGCACCTGCCATAAATGGATTGTCATCAGGAGCATTACAGAATACAACGAACTTCGCTGTACCGAAGCTGTCTCTATCTTTTGTGAGTTCAGCTGTCTCCTTAATCTTCTCACCGATAAGTCTAACAGCATCCATATCTATACCTGTTTTTGTAGAACCACAATTTACAGATGAACAAACAAGCTCTGTAGCCGCAAGCGCCTTTGGTATAGATTCAATAAGCAGCTTATCTGCAGGTGTCATGCCCTTAGAAACAAGAGCGGAGTATCCACCTAAGAAATTAACTCCAACTGTGTGAGCTGCTTTATCAAGTGTTTTGGCTATCTCAACAAAATCATCGATGGTTTTACAAACTGATCCACCAACAAGTGCGATTGGAGTAACAGATATTCTCTTATTTACGATAGGAATACCGTACATGGAGGTTATCTCCTGGCCAACCTTAACCAGATTCTTTGCCTTTTCAGTGATCTTGTTATATATATTGTCACAGGTTTCCTGCACATCCTTTCCTACGCAGTCAAGGAGTGAGATACCCATTGTAATGGTTCTGACGTCGAAGTTCATGTGTTGAACCATTTCATTTGTTTCAATTACTTCATCTAGTGAAATCATAATATTAACCTCTCAAATAATACGCTTCATTTTGTTATATGCGGTGCATCATCTGGAAGATTTCTTCCTTCTGAGCTTTGATCTGTACTCCGATTTCTTCGCCGAGGCTTGCTAGCTCATCTGCGAGTTCGCCATGGTTCTTGAGTGAATTAGATGTATCAACTAGCATCATCATGTTGAAGTATCCCTGCATAGTTGTCTGTGTTATATCATTTATATTTATATTGTTGCTTGCAAGATAGTTACAAACCTTTGCGATTATTCCTACCGTATCTTGTCCAACGACTGTGATTATTGTCTTATTCATAATTTATTACCTCTTTCTATTTATAAAGCTTTTAGATAAGCTATTATATTTCTATTAGCTCGCCTGCTTCGTATCTTGGGGCGACACATAAACCGAAGTCTCTTACATCATTTGTAAATGGATTATCTTCTAGTTCATTTTTAACAGTCTCAAAAGCAAGCTCTGCATAATTATTCTTATCAGATAAATGTCCCAGAGCAATATATTTGATATGATCTGACAATATGTCTCTAATCAGCTTTGCTCCGTCCTCATTACAAAGGTGCCCTCTATCTCCCATTATTCTCTTCTTTACAGGATAAGGATATGGCCCAGCCTCGAGCATTCTTATATCATGATTTGTTTCTATAACTGCAGCATCGCTTTCAGATAGGAAGTCGATAGTCATATTATCATAGACTCCCATATCTGTTGCTACAGATACTTTCTTACCGTTTGACAAAAAGTTATAGCATACAGGATCATTTGCATCATGCGATATAGGGCAAGTATTTACTACAATATCGCCAATTATTATTGAACCATCATTCTTAATTGGCTTAAGTAAATTATAGTCAAACTGTCCTAAAGAACGAGTGGTTAGTATACCATCTATCGT
>DFEN01000022.1:0-16236 GCA_002368685.1 Lachnospiraceae bacterium UBA3801 | reverse complement strand
CTCTTGATATGGTCTATATGTTCATGTGTGATAAAAATTGCATCTATATCCTTTACAGATAAATCTGCTTTCATTAGACCATTATTTATCCCTTTAAGACTTATTCCTGTATCCAGGAGTAGGGAAGTTTTGTCAGTTCCAATATAAGTAGAATTGCCAGAACTACCACTAGCTATTGTCATTAGCTTCATTAAAGTACCGCCTTTGGACTCTTATCCTTAGGTCTATAACCCTTTTCTTCCAGAACCTTCATAATGTTTTCTTTATGTTCAGGACCAAATGCCTCAATTGTGATTACAAGCTCAACTGCTGCATTTCTATTAAGAGATACAAACTGATTATGCTCGAGCTCGATGATATTTCCCTGAAGCTCAGCAATTAGCTGTGAAACCTTAACTAGCTCTCCTGGCTTATCAGGAAGAAGTACAGATACAGTAAATATACGACTTCTTGCTATAAGACCATGCTGTACAACAGAAGAAAGTGTGATCACATCCATATTACCACCAGATATAATTGCAGCCACCTTTTTATTTTCAGGTTTTAAATGCTTAAGCGCTGCAACTGTCAGAAGACCTGAATTTTCAGCAATCATCTTGTGGTTCTCAATCATATCAAGGAAGGTAACTATAAGCTCACTATCCTCGACAGTAATTATTTCATCTATATTTTCCTTAATATAAGGGAATATCTTTTCACCTGGTGTCTTAACAGCTGTACCATCTGCTATTGTATTGACATTTTCAAGAGTAGTAACCTCGCCCTTTTCAAGAGAAGCCTTCATACAAGCAGCACCTGCAGGCTCAACTCCGATAACCTTGATAGATGGATTAAGCATCTTGGCAAGTGTAGCAACACCAGTTGCAAGTCCACCGCCACCTATCGGAACAAGTATTGTATCTATAAATGGCTGTTCCTTAAGAATTTCCATAGCGACAGTACTCTGACCTGTTGCAACATCGAGATCATCAAAAGGATGAACAAATGTACTTCCCTTCTCCTCTGCAAGCTTAAGTGCATAATTACAGGATTCATCATACACATCTCCATATAGAATAACCTCAGCACCGTAGCTCTTAGTTCTATTGACCTTTATAAGTGGTGTTGTTGTAGGCATAACAATTGTAGCCTTTACACCATATGCCTTTGCAGCATAAGCAACACCCTGAGCATGGTTACCAGCGGAAGCAGTAACAAGACCCTTCTCTCTATCCTCTTCGGACAGCTGGCTAATCTTGTAATATGCACCTCTTATTTTGTAAGCACCTGTAAGCTGCATATTCTCAGGCTTAATAAATACCTTGTTGCCAGTTAACTGACTGAAATACTCACTTTCTACAAGTCCAGTATTACGTGCTACCTTGGAGACTATTTCGTAAGCCTCCTCACATTTTTCTCTAGTTATCATTTTTCTTAAGCTCCTTTAATTATTAAAGAATACTATTAATCATTCATATTATTTATAGCTTCATCTACCATTATTTCTTCATCACTTCTAAGATCAAAATCAGCAAATAAAGCATTTATATATTCTTCAGGATCAAACTTCTGAAGGTCATCAACTTTCTCACCAACGCCTATATATTTAACTGGTACATTTAGCTCAGACTGAATAGCAACCGCTATACCACCCTTGGCTGTTCCATCAAGCTTTGTCAGGATAATACCATTAATCTCTGTAACATTTGAGAACTGTCTTGCCTGTTCAAGAGCATTCTGACCAGTTGAACCATCAAGTACTATAAGTGTTTCAACATAGCATTCCGGATATTCTCTTGAAATAACTCTTCTCATCTTTGCCAGCTCATCCATAAGATTCTTCTTATTATGAAGTCGACCCGCTGTATCAATAAGAGTAAGATTAGTTTTTCTAGCCTTTGCTGCCTTAACAGCATCAAAAACAACTGCAGAGGGATCTGCTCCTTCGCCCTGGGAAATAATATCTACTCCAGCTCTTTCAGCCCAAGTCTTGAGCTGTTCAACAGCCCCTGCTCTAAATGTATCAGCCGCAGCTAGAAGAACTGTTCTTCCCTGCTTCTTATACTGAGCAGCAAGCTTTCCTATAGATGTCGTCTTTCCAACACCATTTACTCCGATGATAAGCATTACCGTCTTAGCATCTTCGAAGCAATATGCATTATCAGGAACATGCATCTGATTTCTAAGAGAATCCATTACAAGCTGCTTACATTCAGAAGCGTCCTTAAGTCCCAGCTCTTCAACCTTTTCGCGGAGATCATCAATAACCTTCTCAGTTGTCTCAAATCCCATATCCGCTGAAATTAGAGTCTCCTCTAATTCATCATAAAAATCATCATCTATTTCAGAAGCCTTGAAAACATTTGTGAAGCTATTACTAGTTTTCATCAGGCCTTCTTTAAGTCTTTGAAAAAATCCCATATGTTGTCCTTTCTAAGATTCTTCGAACTTCCTTCTCATAATGACATTAATACTGTCATATAATTTAGTCGTCAAGTTCCTCTTCAATAAGGTTTACTGAAACAAGAGTGGATACACCCTTCTCCTGCATAGTAATACCATATAATCTATTAGCGGCTTCCATAGTACCCTTTCTATGTGTAATAACCACGAACTGGGTATGCTTTGTAAGCTTATTTAAATACTTGGCAAATCTTGTAACGTTACTATCATCAAGAGCCGCCTCAATCTCGTCAAGTAGACAGAATGGAGATGGTTTCAGACTCTGAATAGCGAAGAGAAGGCTGATAGCCGTAAGACTCTTCTCACCACCAGATAACTGCATCATATTCTGGAGCTTCTTTCCAGGTGGCTGAGCATTGATGATAATACCTGTTTCCAGAAGATTATCTTCATCTACAAGTGTAAGACTAGCTTTACCACCACCAAATAGTTCCTTGAAGACCTTACCGAACATTACCTGAATATCCTTAAATTTCTCAGCAAAGGTCTCCTTCATAGCTCGGTCCAGATCAGCAATTATACCTCTAAGGTTATTTTCTGCTTCAAGAATATCATCACGCTGTCCCTTTAGGAATTCGTATCTCTCTGAAACCTCAGCATATTCCTCTATTGCAGCAACATTTACATCACCAAGAGCACGTATCTGCTGACGAACAGAAGCTATCTCCTTCTTAAGAGCAGCAGGGTCCTGAGTTTCTGTTTTGAGAAGCTCCGCTGAACTATAAGTAAGTTCATATTCTTCCCACATATAGTTAGAAGCCTTGTCTCTTTCCTCCTCAAGCTTTTCTATACTAAGCTTAAGTGTATAAGCAGCCTTTTCCAGACCATTTATGTCAGAGGACAGCTTCTCACGCTTACCAAAGAAATCCTTATGGTTACGATTAATATCATCCTTTTCCATAGAATAATCTTCAAGTATTCCATTCTGCTTAATAATGAGCTTGTCATTTTCTTCCTTAACAGTATTAAGTCTCTTCAGCTCATCCGTGAGTCCATCTACATTCTTAGAATTATCAATAAGTCTTTGATTAAATTCCTTAATCTCATCATTATAAGCATTTATATCATTATCGATTCTTCGGATATCGTCATCGATATGACCTATTGTTATCTTCTCATTCTCGAGTTCAAGATTTGCACTAGCGAGCTTATCCTCCTCAGCATGCTTGATATCTCTCTTCTTAGAAAGCTCTATTTCAAGCTTAGCTATCATAGATTCTCTCTCAGATATACTATCCTCATGCTGTTTTCCAGTATTGAAAAGCTCAACCTTATTGTCATCAATCTGAGTAACCTGAGTATCAAGCTCTGTATTCTCCTTCTTGATACTTGAGAAGCTTTGCTCTATCTCGTCCAGCTTCTTATTAATGTTATCAAGTCCGATGGTTACAGAGTTCTGATCAATACTAAGCTTCTGTATATGATTCATGAGGTTTGTTCTTTCCTCACGAAGAGTTTCTCTCTTCATGGTAAGATTTGCATCCTCTTCTCTAGCCTTACGAAGCTTATTATTTGTCTCGCCAATACTCTTCTGAATATCCTCAAGCTCTCTCTTACGACCCAACAGATTACTGGAGTTACGGAATGCACCACCAGTCATCGCTCCACCTGGGTTAATAAGCTCTCCTGTAGGAGTGACCAGTCTAAGAGACTGATTATATTTCTTGGAAATCCTAATAGCATCATCAATAGTATCAACTACAATGCTTCTACCAAGTAAACTCTCAATAATATTCTGATATTTCTTATCAGTATTAACCAGCTTAGATGCAACTCCTATAACACCCTTTTCATTAAGAGCATCAGGATTAGCACTTCCTCTTTTAACTACGCCTGTAATAGGAAGAAATGTAGCTCTACCAAGCTTATTAGTTCTTAAGTAAGCTATCATCTCCTTAGCAGTATTCTCATCTTCAGTAACGATATTCTGAATACTTGCACCAAGGGCAGTTTCTATAGCTGTCTCATATTCTTTATCAACGGAAATGATATCAGCAACAACACCAACAACCTTAGAATTGTTCCCCCTCTTTTCCATTACTTTTTTAATACTCTGGCCATAACCCTCATAACGCTCAGTAAGATTACGAAGACTTTCATATCTTGACTGTAAGCTTATAACTGATTGGTTATACTTTTGTATCTCATTCTTAACTGTTGTGCCTCTGTCGGAAACAGATCTCAGCTCTGCTTCACATTTAGCAAGTCTTGATCTATCCTTTTCAAGAGATTCATTAACGGAAGCAAGCTCCTGCTCTAAGGTTTCCTTTTCAGCCTTAGCCTGTGACTCTTCACTCTTGTCAGCCAGGTATCTAGACTTTAGCTCTGCCTTACGAAGATTGATATTCTCCAGCATAGTATCATATCTAGCTATTTTCTCCTTGAGATTACCACCTTCATTGATGAACTCTATGATATCTGACTTAGCTGTTTCTATCTTATCAGCAACAGCTTTTTCCTCTTCTTCAGCCTTATTTACTGACGCCTTAAGGTCTTCAAAAAGCTTACTTTTATCAGATAATTCAGCATCTGCAAGCTTCTTTCTATTAACAAAGCCTTCCTTCTCTTTTTCAAGATCATCTACTCTGGACTTAATTCTCTCTATTTGAGAATTAATCTCAGCAGTAATTGAGCCTTCTGAGGATATCTTCTCATTAATAACTCGGATCTCACCATCAGCATGCTCATTTTCGAGCTTCTTCTCATTTATAACATTCTGACATTCCTGAATCTTGACATTCAGAGCTTCAAGAGTCTCCTCTAGTCTTTCATACTCGGCCTTTGTGAAGTCAAATTCTTCGCGTAGCTTTTCTGTGTCTGCCTCTGTAATTTCGAGATCCTTCTTACTCTTATCTATCTTCTCACGAAGCTTATCTACCTCAATAAGGAAGGAATTAATATCGAGAGTTTTCTGTCTATCTTTGAGTTCCAGATAAATAGTAGCTTTCTCAGACTGAAGTCTAAGTGGTTCTATTCTTTCCTCAAGACCAGAAAGTATATCATTTACTCTATTCAGATTAACATGCTCAGCATCGAGCTGTTTCTCTGTAATCTGCTTATTCTTCTTATATTTTACGATACCAGCAGCCTCGTCAAAGAGAGCTCTTCTATCATCTGGCTTATCAGAAAGAATTCGCTCTATCTGACCCTGTCCAATGATAGAGTATCCCTCCTTACCGATACCGGTATCAAAGAACATAGCGGCTACGTCCTTAAGACGAGATACATTTCCATTTATAAGATACTCACTTTCACCAGAACGATATACACGTCTAGCTACAGTAACCTCGTTATAATCTATAGGAAGACTGTGGTCAGAATTGTCAAGCGTTATAGCAACATATGCCGCCGCCTGAGGCTTTCTCTGCTCTGTTCCAGAGAAGATAACATCCTCCATCTTAGAACCACGGAGCTTAACAGCACTCTGCTCACCAAGAACCCATCTAACCGCATCGGCTACATTACTCTTACCTGAACCGTTAGGACCAACTATTCCTGTTATACCTTCTTCAAATCTAAAATCAATCTTATTAGCAAATGATTTAAAACCATTTACTTCAATACTTTTGAGATACATAATTTTTCCTTTTAGTTACCAAAGTTTAATTTAATGATAGTTCTATGTGCAGCTACCTGCTCAGCCATTTTCTTGGTATGGCCTGTGCCCTTCTCATATTCCTTGCCATCAATACATGCAACAGACTCGTAGATTCTGTTATGTTCAGGTCCCGAGGTGGATACAAGTTTATATTCAACTCTAAAGCCTTTGCTCTGAACATATTCCTGCAGTATAGACTTCGCATCATAGAACTTCGACTTATGCTCTATATCTGTTAGAAGCAGCTTATTGATATATTTTTCAGCTTCTTCTATTCCTCCATCCAGATAAATAGCACCAAGCACTGATTCAAATAAGTCACATAGAATAGATGATCTGTTCTTACCACCGGTCAGCTCTTCTCCATGACTTAAATATAGATATTCTCCAAATTCCAGTTCTTTAGTTATCTGAGACAAGGTGTATTCACAAACAAGACTAGCTCTTAGCTTAGTTAGCTCACCTTCAGACTTCTCTGGATATCTTAAGAATAACTCTTTACTTACGACATACTGTAATATAGCATCTCCTAGAAATTCATATCTTTCGTAAGATACTATATTCTCCTTGCTTTCATTCGCATACGATTTATGAGTGAAAGCAACATCTAAGTAATCTCGGTTTTTGAATTTGTAACCAAGTATCTCCTCTAGAGATGTGTAATCATTCTTCTTCACTATCTTCAAATCCTTTTATTATCTTTCCACTAACATCATTTTTGATGAAAGAAACACATTGATCAATTGCAGATATAACCTCATTTTCCTTTGAGTTACCATGTATCTTGACGACAAGTCCTTTAAGTCCAAGAAGTGGAGCTCCACCCTTATTTGAAGCATCGAACTTAAGTAGAGTCTTCTTCATGCTCTTCTTGATAAGCATAGCTCCGAGCTTACTTGAAAATGAAGCAAGAAATGCCCCTTTAAGCTCCTTAAGGATCATCTTCGATAATCCCTCGTATAGCTTGATAATTGTATTTCCTACAAATCCATCAGCTACAATTACATCTGCTTTACCATATGGAATACCACGAGCTTCAATATTTCCTATGAAGTTTATAGTCTTCTTTTCCTTAAGTACCTCATAGGCCGCCTTAACCTGAGCATTTCCCTTTTCTTCCTCAAGCCCGACATTTGCAATAGCCACTCTAGGATTCTTAACACCACATACTTCCTTCATATATATAGAACCCATTTCAGCGAACTGAACGAGAACTTCTGGCTTAACATCAACATTTGCACCACAATCTAGAAGAAGGGAAGGTTCACCAGATGTAGGAAGTAAGTGAGCAAGAGGAGTTCTCTTAACACCCTTAGCTCTACCAACTACAAACTGACCACCTGCAAGGATAGCCCCGGTACTACCGGCTGATATAAAAGCATCTGCCTTTCCTTCCTTGAGAAGTGTAAGTCCCTTAACAAGAGAGGAATCCTTCTTCTCACGAACCGCTTTAACCGGAGGTTCATTTAATGATATATCCTCAGTTGCATCAATAACTTCTATCTGACTATTATCATATTCCTGTTCCTTAAGAAATCCTTCAATTTCCTTCTTATGTCCCACAAGATAAACCTTAATATCCGGATTATTATTTACCCCTTTTACAGCACCGCTTACACACACTGCTGCACCATTATCTCCACCCACTGTATCAATAACAATATTAATATTTTTATCCAAAATACACCTCCAAGAAAATGTTATGATTTATGGTAAAACAATAACTTATTCATTTTAAAATACTTTAATGATTATTTCAAGTAAGAAGATAAAAGAAAAACGTCTATAAACAAAGCAAAACGGACCTCGAAAGGTCCGTTAAGATTTATATATTATTCTCTAAATATTAATCTACTGCAATAATTTCCTTCTGACCATATGAGCCACAGTTCTTACATACTCTGTGAGGCATCATAAGCTCGCCACATTTTGGACACTTTACAAGGTTTGGAGCTGACATCTTCCAGTTAGCTCTTCTCTTATTACGTCTAGCTTTAGAGATTTTACCCTTTGGACATATTGACATATCGAATACACCTCCTTATGAGAAACTTGGTCAAAAAACCACACTTGCACAATTATACTTATATCGAGACTTCTTGTCAATAACAAATTCAAAACATTTTGAAAAAATTATTATATAAGTGCAAGTGTCTCTCTTGCTATAGTAAGCTCCTCATTTGTAGGTATAACAACAACCTTAACCTTTGAGTTAGCTGTCTGGATCTCAACCTCATCGCCATGAGTACTTGCATTGAGCTCCTTATCATATTCAACACCAAGATATGTGAAGTAATCAAGTATAGCTGCTCTGATCTTATCATCATTCTCACCAATACCAGCTGTAAATGCAATAAGGTCAACTCCGTTCATAGCTGCTGTGTAGCTACCAATGATCTTAACTGCACTATATACAAATGCATTAAATGCAATAATTGATCTCTTGTCGCCTTCCTGGATACCAGCATCGATATCACGACAATCACTTGATCTACCTGAAAGTCCCATAAGTCCAGATTCCTTATTAAGGATATTGAGGATCTCATCTATGTTCTTTCCTTCTTTATTAGCTATATACTGAATGATAGCTGGATCAATATTTCCACTTCTTGTACCCATTATAAGTCCTTCAAGTGGTGTAAGACCCATTGATGTATCTACTGACTTACCACCCTGAACAGCTGTGATACTAGCGCCACCACCAAGATGACAGACAATAATCTTAGAATCACTTACAGGCTTATCAAGATGCTCAGCTGCCTTCTTTGATACATAACTATGGCTAGTTCCGTGGAAACCATATCTTCTAACCTTATAGTTCTCATAATATGAATATGGAATACCATAAATATATGCTTTCTCAGGCATTGTCTGATGGAATGCAGTATCGAATGTAACTGCCTGTGGAGTTGTTGGCATAAGCTTCTTACAAGCCTTGATACCCAGCAGGTTTGCAGGATTATGAAGTGGAGCAAGATCAGCACAAGCTTCAATCTTAGCTATAACATCATCATCTACAAGAACTGTTGAGTTGAAATACTCTCCACCATGAACTACTCTATGACCAACAGCATCAATCTCATCAAGGGATGTGATCGCACCATGCTCTGGACTGATTAAGGCATCGATAACTGCCTGAAGTGCCACTCCATGATCTGGCATATCGATTTCCTTTGTAATCTTTTCACCGGTCTTTGAGCTGTCAAACTTTATACAGCTTCCCTCTATTCCTATTCTCTCGCAAAGACCTTTTGCTAAAACATTTTCTGTTTCTGAATCAATCAATTGATACTTAAGTGATGATGATCCAGCATTGATAACTAGTATCTTCATTTACTCGCCCTCTCTACCATCTATTGTTATTCTTCCTCTACCATGTTCCTTACTATAATACATAGCCTTATCTGAACGATCTAGGACATCATTTATATCAGAACAGGTTTCCGGATAGCAGGCAATACCCATACTTGAATTTACATTGATTCTATAATCTTCGAATTCAACTACATTGCCCTTTATTATTTCATGCATTTCCTTTAGAATACCAAGAGTTTCTTCAACTCCCTTTCCTCTAAGGATAAGCAGAAATTCCTCACCACCATACCTAACTGCTGTACCGTTATATTTCTTAGCAAAATCATTATCAACCTTGGCAACAGCCTTAATAACTTCATCACCTGCAAGGTGACCGTAGGTATCATTAACTCTCTTGAAGTGGTCTATATCAAGCATACATACTGTAAATGTATCGCCAGACTTTGCAACTTCTTCCTTGAGTTCAGGATAAAACTGGTTAAAGTAAATACGGTTATAAATCTTTGTAAGACCATCCTTCTTTGCCATATCCTCTGTCTGAAGATACAGTCGATCTGAAATAAGAGCCGATGTAAAGTCCATTATAGATGACTCATAGAAGGCATATCCATTCTCGAAGAAATCATATTTGCTGGAGGTTACAACCATTACACCGTATATATAATCATTTTCATATGCAGGAAAAACAACTGCATTACACATATTTCCACCCGTAAGGAATGGATATTTAAAATCATAATTATCACAAAGAACAAGCGGAGCTAAACTCTTTCTCTTCTTTATAGCCTCATAAATGTTATATATATCCTGTCTTAGAAGCGTCTCTGCTACAGTATTCTCAGATATAACCTCAAGATAAGGCTCTTCATTCATATAAACGTTCTTATCAATAAAAAGAGCAACAGCTCCAGTTTCCTTAATATTAACAACGTTGCTTAGCATATAATGAGCATTCTTCTCAACATCGAAGCTCGCCGAGAAATATTTCATGACATCGATCAGAGATCTGGTCTCTTCATTTATCTTAGCCAGATCATCATTAGCCTTTGTAAGGTTAATCTTCTGATAATTAATCTCATTATTTACCTTTTCAACTCTCTCCTGGAAATTCATAAGCTTCTTATTCTCAGCAATCATATCAGCATTTCTGAAGTAAAGCCTTGTATATCTATCATCCAGGAAATAAATTGCTCTGTAGTAAAAAGCATAGCTAAGTACAAATACACTGGCCAGAATCAGGGCTGCCTCTATAGATAAAAGCATCCATACACCCTTAATCTGGGAACTATACTGAACAACAAAAAGCATAATACCAGCATACAGTCCCAAAGAAAATCTCTTTAAATAATTAAACATGGTATTAAATGCATCAGAGAAGAACATATCCTCTGCCAATATAAAGAAAATGTATGCAAGCAGAGCACCTAAAAAAACAGGTGGCAGCATGGTAAGTGCCGCACCAAAACAAACCACACCTACAAACAGGCATATCCTTATTTGAAAAGTTAATGCTGAAAGCTTTGATCTATTAGGCTTAAAGACTGTCTCATCTAAAACGAGAAGCACAACAAAAGAAATCAAATAATATAAAAGGAAATATGTACTCTTTGTTATCTCTGAACCTCTTACAAGAAGAGTGAGTACAATGAGTAAACCATATGCTATTCGATTATATATTCTAAAGTCACTCAGACTCTTGATTTTAAACTCTTCAGACATAACAAAATCTCCCCATATACATACAAAGACAATATACCATAATTCTAATAAATCATCAAATAAAATATCGTATTATCCAATATGCCACAATCTATCTATTTCTCCCCTTATGGCATCCATCAGTTCATCCGCTGAACCATTATTATATAAGACTTTATCACTGTTAGTTATGAAATATTCATCCTCCGGCTGATTCTTTATAAAGCTTATGGCCTTATCTTCTTTATAGCCTCTGCTGGCTATAAGACGTTTTATCCTTATATCTTCTGAAGTAATAACGCTCCATATCTCGTCGCATATTTCCCTATATCCGTCCTGAATAAGTAGTGCCGCTTCTATAACATAAAGATTCCTTGTGTCTGTACCCTCAGATTTGCCATGCGAATCTCTTCTTATTTCCGAAATATCCTTAACAATATACTCCTTAACAGCTGGATGAACTATTCCATTCAGTTTTTCCAGGCTTCTTCTGTCACTCATTACCCTTTTGCCAAGTATATTTCTATCTATCGTGCCATCCTCTGTCAGGATATCTTCTCCAAAAACAGCCAGTATCTCATTAAATGCCCTCTTCCCGGGCATCATAAGCAGATGAGCCACTTTATCTGCCTCCAGGATATAAGCATTATATTCTGTTTTAAGAATTTCCAGAACCGTGGATTTACCCGTCCCGATTCCACCTGTTATACCAAGTATAAACATTATCCTATCCTATTTCGCATCGTATAAGGTATCACCTGTGTGAACATCAACATATAGAGGAACTGCAAGTGCTGCAGCACCCTCCATATTTTCACGAAGGAGTTCCTTAACTTCTTCTATCTCATCATTTGCTGTTTCAATGAGCAGTTCATCGTGAATCTGTAGAATCATTCTGGACTTAAGTCCACGCTTCTTTAGCTCATCATAAACCTTTATCATAGCAAGCTTAATGATATCCGCTGCAGTTCCCTGAATAGGAGAATTCATAGCAACTCTTTCACCAAAGGATCTCTGCATGAAGTTTGAACTCTGCAGTTCAGGTATAGGTCTTATTCTGCCGTATAGAGTCTTGACAAATCCATGCTCTTTAGCGTCAGAGACACATTTATCTAAATACTCCTTAACCTTGCTATAGGTCACGTAATAATTATCTATATATTCCTTAGCTTCTTTTCTGGAAATTCCAAGGTCTTCACCAAGTCCAAAGGAACTGATTCCGTAAATAATACCGAAATTAACGGCCTTAGCTCTACGTCTAAGTTCAGGAGTTACATCCTGAAGATCCACTCTAAAAACCTGAGAAGCAGTAATCGCATGTATATCCTTAGAAGAATTAAATGCATCTATAAGCGACTGATCCTCCGATATAGACGCCATAACTCTAAGCTCTATCTGAGAATAATCCGCATCCACGAAGGTATATCCATCCTCCGGAATAAAAGCTCTTCTAATCTCACGACCTTCTGCAGTACTAGTAGGTATATTCTGGAGATTTGGTTCAGTTGAACTCAGACGTCCTGTGGCGGTTACTGTCTGATTAAACTTAGAATGAATTCTTCCATCTCCGGCTATTGTATCTATAAGCCCTTCAACATAAGTAGACTTAAGCTTTGTAACGGATCTATACTCGAGGATGAGAGGGATTATCTCATGCTCATCCTTTAGTTTATTTAATACATCAACATTTGTTGAATATCCACTCTTAGTCTTCTTACCACTCTTTAGACCAAGCTTTTCAAAAAGAATTACACCTAGCTGCTTCGTTGAATTTATATTGAATTCCTCGCCTGCCAGCTCATAGATTCGCTTGGTTAAGTCAGTCACCCTGCTATCAAGCTCTTCTCCATAGGTCATAAGGAAGTCTTTATTTGTCTTAACTCCATATCTTTCCATAGAATCAAGAATAAAGATAAGAGGATATTCCATATCTGTATATAGATTATGTAAACTTAAATCATCCAGCTGTGCTTTTAGAATATCTTTTGAATTAGCTGCTGTATAAGCCATATAAGCTATAAGCTTACGGTAGTTTTCCATATCAAAGGAGAATATGCTTGGTACTTCCTTACCCATAAGTATCTTCTCATCTTCAAAGGATGCATCCAGGTACTTTGCAGCTATAAAGCTGTAATCGTAATTGTTACTCAGCGGCGACAACAGATATGCTGCAAGGGAAGAACAGAATAGATTATCTTCTCTACTAAATCCAAAATATCTGATATATTCTTTAATATTAATAAGAGATATACAAATATCTGATTTAATATCCTTCCTTATTCCTCTTACTGCATCACCTCTTACTATATATACATCCTTATCTACGCAAACAGCCGCACCATGAATATCACCGTCAATAAGAGTAAATCCAAGTCCGACATTTTCAGCATCTGATTTATTAATAAGCGTTACAAGCTCTTTATAGTCTATATCTTTGATATCAAGACTTAATTCCTTAGGAGTATCAGCCTCGTCAGCACTAACATCCTCAAATCTCTTAAGCAGGCTCTTCATTCCATACTCAAGGAATATATTAAATACCTTCTTGCTGAATATCTGTTCCTTACCAACCTCAGAATCAGATATCTTATTATCCAGTTCACAATCAAGCTTAATGGTGGCCAGGTCTCTACTGAAAAGTGCCATTTCTCTATTTTCATCGAGATTCTTTCTGGCTCTATCCGGCTTAACATTATCTATATCTTCAAGAGCCGCTTCGATAGAATGATATTTCTGAATAATACTTGAAGCGGTTTTAGGACCTATTCCCTGTACTCCGGGAATATTATCAGAGGTATCGCCCATAAGCCCCTTCATCTCAATAAATTCAAGAGGTGTCACGCCATATTCCGCCTCTACATCCTTGGCATAGTAATCCTCAACAGTAGTTTTTCCAGCCTTAGTCTTTGGAATTCTAACAAGCACTGTGTCTGTAGCAAGCTGAAGCAGATCCCTGTCTCCTGAAAGTATAGTTACATCCAGTCCTTCACTTATTCCCTGTCTAGAATAAGTTCCTATAATATCATCAGCCTCATAGCCCCCCTTCTCAACACAAAGAACTCCCATGTCTTTCAGTATTTCCTTAATAATAGGGAACTGTTCTCTCAGTTCATCATCCATAGGATGACGGGTTCCCTTATACTCAGCATACATCTTATGTCTGAAGGTTGGCTCATGAACATCAAAGGCAACAATGATATTAGTAGGCTTCTCTTCGCCATATACCTTATAAAAAATGTTCATAAATCCTAAAAGGGCATTTGTATGAATGCCCTTTGGTGATGTGAGTGTATTTGGCAATGCGTAATACCCTCTATTCATTATGCTATTTCCATCAATCAGTAGCAGCTTCTTCATCTAGATACTCTTCTCCTATATTTACAATACTTTGATAATCCTCTTCGAGTCTTATATATCCATCTATTCTCTGATAATCACTTATTTGATTTTCAACAGTGATTCTATTACTTTGCTGAATGTTATCGACATCATCGATATACATTGTTTCCCCTAAGCTATCATGGAAATAATAGTTTCCCTGCTCAGAAGCCTTGGTACTTTGTTCAAAGCTATATATTCTCGCAAGAATTCCAGCATATACAGCAGAGCCTAGAAAAATAGCTATTGTAAGGAAAATAGAAAAGGCCGAAATCTTGAAACCTTTACGATTTCTAACTCCATGACTCATTGATCTAAGATCTCTCTCTAGATCCTTACTAAAGTCTGTAGACATAGCCTCATTATTATCCAGCTGTCTCATACCAACCATTAGAGTATAGTAAATCTCAAGCTCGTCATGACATTTCTTACAATTCTTCATATGAAGAACAAAGTCTCCCTGTTTGTCATGAGGAACCTTCTTCTCTATAAATGGCATAATATATGATTGTGCTTCTAAGTGCGTCATTTATTATCTCCAAAAATCTATTAAGATTCTTTGCCTTCGGCATGGAATGACATCCTGTAATAGTATAACTCAAATGACATTATAATTCAAAAAAATTAGAGTAAGAAAAAGCAACAAAAAATTAGAGCCGGGATAATAAACCCGACTCTAATAAATATTCATATTATATTAATCTTACAGATTAAGTAAGCTGCTTGCTACACTACCTGCAATACCCTGTGATGAAGTAGGTGTTGTCTCAGGACCATTAACAGTACTCATAACCGGAGACTGTCCTGTTGTAGGAGCCATAAGAACCTTACCTGTACCACGGTAAACATTTACAAGTCCTTCGCCTGAAGCAGCAGAACCAATAGCATTACCTGTAAGTGTCTCAACAGTAAACTGAAGTGAACTGGACCAGGCAATTGCCATATTTCCATCAATCTTGAGAACATCATCCTGAAGATTGAACTCGAAAAGCTCTTCTCTTGGAACAGGACTTTCAAGAACTGCATAACCCTGACCAGAAAGGCAAAGGTTGAAGAGACCTTCTCCACCAAGAACTGCTGATGAAAGGTTCTGTCTCCTGTTTATCTGCTCCTGGATTCCAGCGTCACAGCAAAGGAATAGTCCGTCATCAAGAACCATACCTGATCCCCAGGCACCAACATCTTCAATAAGAAGATACTTATATGTAGGCTCGAGCATTACGAATCCCTGTCCTGAATACTCAGGCTTAACAGCTGACTCGCCAGACATAGCACCCTTAATAGCATTCTTAAGGAAGCCACCAGCGCTCTTGATACCTGATGTAGCCTGTACATTACCAGCAACCCACTGCATAGCTCCTGCCTGCATCTTACAAGCAGAATTGTTAAGCTGTACCAGAAGCTGACGCTTCTTAACATTCATCTGCTGCATGAAATAATCAGTTGTTGCTGACCATGGAGTTACAGAAAGATCTTTCTGATGCTCGTATATGAAATACTGTCCCCCACTAGCGATACATTTCATGTTCTCGTTGTTAAATACATTGTTTAATTGAATCATTGTATAACCTCCCCATAAAATATTTTATTTAATAAAAGGGGTAGCATTAAGCCACCCCCTATTAAAGGTTCAAAATTAGTTATTGATGAGCTTGTCTTCATCTGACCAGCTGTAAAGTGAACGAATCTCTTTACCGATAACTTCTGATGGATGCTCAGCCTTGATCTTACGAAGAGCCTTGAAGTGAGCCTGTCCACTGGCTGATGACATATCAAGAAGGAAGTCCTTAGCAAATGTACCATCC
>DFEN01000131.1 GCA_002368685.1 Lachnospiraceae bacterium UBA3801 | reverse complement strand
CCAAAGAAGTATGCAGGTCTTGATGGTACAGAGCTTGCAATTTCCGAGTCACAGGAAAGAATGGCACTAGTTGTTGATCCTAAGGATGCAGATAAGCTACTTGAGTATGCAAGAGAAGAGAATCTTGAGGCAGTAAAGGTGGCAACTGTAACAGAGTCCCCTAGACTTGTGCTTAAGTGGAGAGGTAAGGAGATAGTTAATATCTCACGTGCCTTCCTGAACACCAATGGTGCTCATCAGGAGACTGTAGCTGAGGTTGAGATGCCATCAGAGACTGTTAAGCCATTTGCAGGTATAGATGCTGAGGGCAGCACAGAAGAGTACAGCAACAAGAATGCAGATATAAAGACAAAATGGCTAGACATTCTGTCAGATCTCAACGTAACTTCAGAGCGTGGTCTGGTGGAAATGTTTGACTCAACTATCGGAGCTAATACGGTAACAATGCCATACGGTGGTAAGTATCAGCTCTCACCAATGCAGACAATGATCGCTACAGTTCCTATGCTTGGAACTCGCAGCACAGATGCTGTAAGTATGATGAGCTATGGTCTGGATCCATATCTTCTTAGCTGGAGTCCATACCATGGTGCTATATATGCAGTAATTGATTCTGTTGCTAAAATAGCAGCAGCTGGTGGTGATGTATCGAAGATACGTCTCACCTTCCAGGAGTATTTTGAGAGAATGAATGATGTGCCTACTCGTTGGGGTAAGCCACTGGCTGCACTCCTTGGTTCATATTCAGCTCAGATTGGCCTTGGACTTCCATCTATCGGTGGTAAGGACAGTATGTCTGGTTCTTTTAATGATATAGATGTACCTCCAACACTTTGCTCCTTTGCTGTAGTTATGAATACAGTTGAAAATGTAGTTACATCCGAACTTAAGAGCGCTGGAAATCTTCTTGTGAAGATGGATATTAATAAGGATGAGTACGATGTTCCTGATTATGCGGATGTACTTGATAAGTACGCTAAGGTACGTGCTGCTGTAGAGCAGGGACTTATTCAGGCGGCTTTCGCTGTTGGATTCGGTGGTATCATCGAAGCAGTAAGCAAGATGGCATTTGGTAATAAACTTGGCGTAAGCCTTGATAAAAATGTGGTTTCAGAGGATGAGCTGGGACGTAAGGATTATGGTTCAATAATTATGGAGGTTAGACCTGAGGATGTTAAGGCACTTGGTCTTCCTGCAAAGGTTATTGGTTCAGTAACTGATGATGGTACATTTACATATGGTTCTGTAAAGATTTCTGTAGACGATGCTATCAAGGCATGGACCACACCACTTAAGAAGGTATTTAGTACAGATAGTGGAGTAGAGCCTCGCTTTGAGGGCCATGCAAAGGATTATATGGCTGCTAAGAAGGCTGGAACAGCTGAGTCTGAGCTTAAGTTCAGATACAATCCAGAGCTTACTGGATACGAAGGCGGCGTATATGAGGCAAAGAGTATATATGTAGCTAAGAATAAGGTTGCTAGACCTAAGGTATTTATACCAGTATTCCCAGGTACTAACTGCGAATACGATAGTGCGAGAGCCTTTGAGAGAGCCGGTGCGGATGCTGAGGTTATTGTCCTCAACAATATGGATGCTCAGGGCATAAGAGATAGCGTAGATGCATTTACTAAGGCTATCAGCCAGTCTCAGATCGTAATGTTCCCGGGTGGTTTCTCAGGTGGTGATGAGCCAGATGGATCCGGTAAGTTCATCGCGACTACATTTAGAAATGAGAAGATCAAGGACGAAATGATGAAACTCCTTAACGAGAGAGACGGTCTGGTACTTGGTATCTGTAACGGATTCCAGGCTCTTATCAAGCTTGGTCTTGTTCCAACAGGTGAAATAGTAGAACAGACAGAAATGAGCCCTACACTTGCTCGTAACTCAATCGGACGTCATCAGTCAAGAATCGCTTATACAAAGGTTGTTTCTAATAAGAGCCCTTGGCTACGTAAGGCAACTCTTGGTGGAGTTTATTCAATTCCTATTTCACACGGTGAAGGACGCTTTGTGGCTAAGGAAGAGTGGCTTAGAAAACTCTTTGAGAATGGTCAGGTTGCAACTCAGTACGTAGATGCTGAAGGCCGTCCTACAATGGATGAGGATTACAATATCAACGGTTCATATATGGCGATCGAGGGTATCACAAGTCCAGATGGTCGTGTGCTTGGTAAGATGGGCCACTCAGAGCGTAGAGATAAGAATACATACCTTAATATCTTCGGTGATAAGGATCAGAAGATATTTGAGTCTGGTGTGGAGTACTTTAAGTAAATATAAGGATTTAAGAAGTATTTGGGGTTGAATATCAAGTAGATATATGTTATAACAAAATTGACTGAGAAATCAGTTACAAAATTGATAATTGACACATATCAAAGAAGAAACCCCAACAGTAGCAGCTGTCGGGGTTTCTTCACGTGTTGAGTACTTCAAGTAAAAAAGATAGAGAAGTATTTGGGGTTGAATTATAACAAGTAATATGTTATATATTAGGTGACTAAGATTTTTTGATTAAGAAGAACAAAGTCATTTTATCAAAAATGAAACCCCAACAGCGTCCACTGTTGGGGTTTCTTCACGTTTTAAGATACGTTATAAGTAAGGGGTTGTATGGAAATTAAGGAAGTAAGAGATTTATATAGCAAGGTACTGGATAATATCCGCACAGTCATGATAGGAAGTGAGGAGGTTTTCTCCCTCATTTTCTCAGCGATGCTATCTGGGGGACATGTTCTTCTGGAGGATATGCCGGGAACAGGAAAGACAACCATGGCGAAATGTATCGCAGACAGTATAGCGGCGGAGTTCAGACGAGTTCAGTTCACACCGGATCTGATGCCTCAGGATATCACAGGTCTTAATATATACAGTCAGAAAACTGAGGAGTTCGAGTTTATTCCAGGACCTGTTTTCACAAATATTCTTCTGGCGGATGAGATAAACCGTGCTACTCCTCGTACCCAGAGTGCACTTCTTGAGGCAATGGAAGAGAGAGTGGTTACAGTAGATGGGGTTGGACGAGAGCTGACGGCACCTTTCATTGTTATTGCTACGGAGAACCCGGTTGAAACCACGGGTACATTTCCACTTCCAGAGGCCCAGCTGGATAGATTCATGGTTAAGCTGACCATGGGAGACCTTACAAGAGATGATGAAGTTTCTATACTTGAAAGATTTATCACAGACACCCCTCAGGAAGAAATAAAGCCTGTCTGCTCAGGTGAGGATATAGTAAATGCAGCTGAAGCAGTCAAAAATGTAAAAGTCAAGAAAATTGTAATGCAATATATCGTTGATATATCAGAGGCTACGAGAAAATCAGCGAAGCTTTTCTCAGGTGTAAGTCCAAGAGCCTCTCTTAATCTTATGAGAATGTCGCAGGCTTTTGCCGCGATATCTGGAAGAGACTATGTTACTCCGGATGATGT
>DFEN01000084.1 GCA_002368685.1 Lachnospiraceae bacterium UBA3801 | reverse complement strand
TCTACATATCTTTCATTTTGAGACTTATAGATGAAGCTGTAGCTATCCTCTTTCTGAAGTCTGGCCTTCATATAGTCAACTTCAGTTTTTTCCTTAAACTCCGGAATATCCTCTGGAACAACTCCCCACTTCATCATTGCGTCACGGGCATTTTCATAATTTCCTTTGTTAATTATTCCAAGAAGCCCCTTGCTTTGTTCATATATCTTTAGCACGCTAATATGATGTTCTGGAAGGTCCACTTCAAATACAGAAACATACTCACTGGCAAGAGCTGCCATAATAGTCTTATTTCTATAGTCCTCTTTTTCTTTAGCTGCTCTTTCAATAATCTGCTGGGTTATATCCTTAATACCGACTGAATATACATTATCCCTGTAAAATGCTGGGGCAACTGTTACCACATAATATTTACCATCACTTTCATATTCCCATCGGAATTTGTCTGTACTTGAACTTCTTTCCTTTAGAAATTTCACTAAATCATCTTTTGAATTAATGTCCCTAGTTCCCATCTTTTGGCAGACAAAATCAAATGATTGATTTAGATTGTATTGATTCTTTTTAATACTTTTGTCTTTTTTATTATCAACAAATAATATACTGTCAGCCTCAATATCAATTAGAATAACTGAATCATATATTTCTTTAACTGAATTCTCGAAAAGTTTCTCATAAGCATTTTGATTAATGAAATTTCGATTTTGTATTTTTAAATAGATATCACCAGAGTTAGGATCCTCCATCATATAAAAATCAGTTCGAACATTGATCCAGCCACCTTTAAGCTGATATGACAGTTCGATAGGAGCTATTGATACTCCATTTTTATACATCTTAATCAGATTTTCTCTGCCATATCCCATAGCCTTCATCCTATTTTCATCATTCTTTAATAATGAAATAAGAAAGCTGCAATGAACATCATAGGTATAGGTTTTAAGCTGATCAGAAGTCAGATATGATAATCCCTCAGCTACTGTACACGGAAGATTTTTAGTCAGATTCCACACAGCGTAAGCCTTATATTCAGGATCCATATATGAGAGCCCATTAGATTCACCATCCTCTATAAAATGCCTGAAAGCAAGCTGTCTATCCTCTGTAGCCACATAAGTATGAGCATCATCAACAACTGCAACGACATAAATATCGTCACGCCTTGTTATAAAGGTTTCGATGGTTTTGATTTTACCTGTGAAAGTATAGATACGAAATGCAATTCTTATATAGGTATAAGTTTGATTGAGAAAGCATTTTTTTATTACGTTTCCAACATTGGCTCTATCTTCCGGATATGTAGCCTCAGCTAAATTATTGCCATACTTTTTACGAAATGCTTCTTCAGATGGGCACTCCAAGATACTCAGCATACGACTGCTGACAAATAAAAGATTTGATTTACCTGCTCCCTGGTATACTATTATTCCGCCTGAAATATATTCCAAAGCAGACCAGTCCATCTTAGTAATATCGTCTGTCATAATTCCCCCCTATGTACAGGCAGTATATACTGCATCAATACTTATTGTTAAAACTAGTCCTGTTTAATATGCGGTTAATTTATGTTAGTTAAATAATTATACTCCTTTATTCTATATTATTAAAGATATTTTCAAAAAAAGAAGAGCTGTAAAAGCTCCTCTTATTCTCTTATATCCAGATCTTTTTGAATCATATCAAGATACGGAACCAGTAAACCTTTATGCTTTGGGAAGATAAATCTTTCATCCAGTTCTTTAAAAGTAAATGACTTTCTTCCACCTTCTTTTGCCCTGTCCCAGAAATCTTTTAGCTCATCTATTCTAAGATAGTACATTATATCTTCCTGAGTATAATGCAGTAAGAAAAATGCCACCCCTCCCTGTTTCTCAAAATCCAGCATAAACTGAACCTGATGTTCATGTATGTTTTGAAGGGAGAATGTAAGGGACTTACTTTCCTTAGCATCAAAACAAACCGGGATACCCTGCACTGCGCCAATATAATCAACGGTACTTTTCTGATCAAAGTAAGCTAGTGTAATATGCCTTGTTTCTTTATCTATATTTATGGGAGTAATAGGTGTTGGTATCTTTTGTATGAGTGCCATACCGTTATCCCTATATTTTTCATTGGTCCTGTTAATCATCTCCTCAAGGACTGAACCTCGAAGACCTCTCGAATTCCAAGTAGCCACTATATCTTCTCTCTTTTCTGGAAATGTATAAAGTTATTATAACAAAAAAGGCAGGAATATAACTTCCTGCCCTTTATAAAATATTAAAATAACTTCTTCTTTCGACCCTTCTTAGGTGCTTCATCACCATTCTTGCTGGCAGCAAATCTCTCTGCTGCATGAAGTGAATCGATTGTTATCTCATCAAACTTCTTAAGAAGGTCTTTTGCTTCAGAACCCAGCTTTGTTGGAACCTGAACTACAAGAGTTACATAGTGGTCACCACGTATATCTTTATTTCTAAGGGAAGGTACACCCTTTCCTCTAAGTCTTATTCTAGTATCAGTAGGTGTTCCTGGCTTAACTCCATATACAACCGGTCCATCAATTGTGTCGATAATTATATCTCCGCCAAGAGCTGCCACTGCATAAGACATAGGTACTGTTGAGAAGATATCCATATCCTGTCTTTGGAATGTTGGATGATCTGATACAACAGCCTCAACAAGAACGTCTCCTCTTGGGCCACCATTCTGTCCCGGCTCTCCAAGTCCAGTCATACGCTTGCATTGACCATTATCTACACCTGCCGGGAATTCAACCTCATAGCGTTTTCTTATTGATGTATAACCTGTACCACGACAATCAGGGCACTTATTCTTTATTACCTTACCTGAGCCGCCACATTCCGGACATGTCTGAACATTACGAACCTGACCAAAGAAAGACTGCTGAGTAAAGATAACCTGACCTTTACCACCACACTTAGGACACTTTTCCGGAGAAGAACCTGGGGCTGCACCTGAACCCTTACAAGTCTTACACTCTTCCTTAACATTAAGTTCTATCTCTTTCTTACAACCCTTAACAGCTTCTTCGAATGTAAGTCTTACGCTGGTACGAAGATTAGCACCCTTCATAGGGCCATTACTTCTTCCACCCGAACGTCTTCCGTTTCCAAATAAGTCTCCGAATATATCTCCAAATATGTCTCCAAAATCAGCACTGTTAAAGTCGAAGCCACCAAAGCCACCGCCTCCGGCTCCTCCGTCAAATGCTGCATGGCCATACTGATCGTACTGTCTACGCTTTTCAGCGTCACTAAGTACAGCATATGCTTCTGAAGCCTCTTTAAATTTCTCAGCCGCTGCTTCATCACCTGGATTCATATCAGGATGATATTTCTTGGCAAGAACACGATATGCTTTTTTTATAGCTGCCTCATCTGCATTTTTATCTACGCCGAGGACTTCATAGTAATCTCTTT
>DFEN01000095.1 GCA_002368685.1 Lachnospiraceae bacterium UBA3801 | reverse complement strand
CTCACATATTATGAGCATCTATAAACTTTATAAAGTCACTCTCTGATAGAGGCTTGGAATAATAATAACCTTGAATATAATCTATCTCCAGATTCTTTATTTCATTAACCTGTTCTTCTGTCTCGATACCCTCAGCAACTATCTTAAGGCCAAGCTCCTTAATCATCTTTACTGTAGCCGACATAACCAACTTTGCCTTTTCGTTTTTGAAGTATTCCTGAACCATACTTCTGTCAAACTTAACCAGCTTGACCGGCATATCAACTATATAATTCAGATTGGATTCGCCAGTACCAAAATCATCAAGCGAAAAACTACATCCATATCGCATTAACTCATTCATATTCTTAAGCAGTACTTTTTTACTCCTTAGTGTTGAGCTTTCAGTAATCTCAAGGTTTATCTCATCTGGAGAAACGGAATGATTACTTATTATTTCCTGGAATTTTGTGGACAGAAGTGAATTCTCACATTGAGTAACTGATAAGTTAATCTCAACATAATCAATCCCTTTATTTCTAAGATCATTTTGTTTTATACATTTGCAGGTTTTTTCAAACACCCTCTCTCCTATCTTCTCAATCAGACCTGTCTCCTCAGCTACAGGTATGAATTTCATAGGCATTATCAGCTTGCCATCTGTTCCAACCATTCTAGCAAGTGCCTCAGCCGACACAAACTTTCCTGTCTCGATAGAATATATAGGTTGGTAATAAACCTGCACCCTATCCTCTTCAAGTGCTTTACCAATCTCAACGACCATACTGTTAAACTCTCGAATCTGATTCACTGAACTCTCATCCAGAATTCTCATATCCTCGCCCTGTTCAAACAGATCACGGTTTCTCGTATATCCCATACGCGCTTCCTCAACTGAGGATGTAATATGTCCATCTGGAACATAAAGAAATTTTGATCTCGAAAGCTCTGGCCAAGAGATAGCAAATCTCTGCCTAATAACATCCAGATTAACTGCACTCTCTATCTCATTCATTTCCTTCTCGTTCTTATCATAAACCAGCGCAAAATCGTGATTAGCTATTCTGAAAAGCTTCGAATAAGCAAAAGAATTCAGGAACTCAGACATTTCCACAAGAATCCTCTTCTCTGTCTCATCGCCTACCTTCCATTCTTTTTCATTACAAACAAAGATTACAGAGAATGGTTTTTTTTGCTCATATTCCTGTTCAACATATTTCTTAAATGTCTCCTCAGAAAAACAGCCCGTAACTCTATCCAGATAAACCTCTGGGTTTTCAAGTTCAGAATATAAAATGTACATTCCAAGAGCAGAACCAAAACCAACTACTAGGAGCTCTGGGAAAATAAACTGAATCGCAGCCATAACAGTCTCAATTAACATCCACGCTCTAACTGCATTTCTTCTGTGAGGATTCATCTGTTTTGCATATACAAATGTAATTACGATTGAGGATCCAATATATAGAATCGTAACTATATACGTCATCATTGCAGAATAGCCATAGCTATATAAGATATCTTTACCATCATAGAGATAATTGATTGGAAGTATACATATAAAGATTATTCCTATAATAGCGACAACAAATGTACCTATCTGAAAACTATAGTTTTCTCTGAGCCTTTTAACGTCATTATAGGTATATAGGAAACCATAATAGGCTGAAAGAGCAAGGCTCACAAGATAAGCCTTACAAGAAAGGAGGACAAGAAAACCAGGTATTTTCTCATCATTTATAATTGCAATACAAGAAAGGATATCCAAAACTATGCATGATGAGTAAACCAGCACGCACTGCTTAAATATCTTCTCACTATATAGTCCTACACTCTCATGTCTTAAAACGAAAAAAATAAGTAGCAGATCAAAAATGAGTCCGCATAACTGTATCTGCACGTTGGCCATGGAATCTCACCCCGTCTACCTTCACTTTAAACCCCGAGATATTATACCATAATTATGAAAAACTTGCACGTGGCAAAGTAAGGATGTACACTGAAAAAGCGAGGTGGAAATGAACGAAAAAACTACTAAACAATTTATCGCCATCGACCTGAAATCCTTCTACGCATCTGTAGAATGCTTCGAGCGTGGCCTGGATCCACTAACCACGAATCTAGTTGTTGCTGATGAGTCACGAACAGATAAAACAATCTGTCTAGCTGTATCACCTTCCCTCAAGGCTTACGGAATATCTGGTAGAGCCAGACTCTTTGAAGCCAAGAAGGTTCTAAATGACTACGAGAAGCGCACAGGTAAGCACGTGGATTTTATTATTGCGCCTCCAAGAATGGCAAAATATATCGAGTTTTCCACCACCATATATAATGTTTATCTGAATTACATTTCCGCTGAAGATATACATGTCTATAGTATTGACGAGGTTTTTATAGATGCGACCAGCTACCTCAAGATCTACGGTCTGACCGCCCACGAGCTAGCTATCAAAATGATTAAGGACGTGCTGTCAAAAACCGGTATCACTGCTACCGCAGGAATCGGTACAAATATGTATCTTGCAAAGATAGCCATGGATATTGTTGCAAAGCATATGGATGCAGATAGTGACGGTGTACGAATTGCAGAGCTAGATGAAATGTCCTACCGCCGCTTACTTTGGGGCCATAAGCCTATCACAGATTTCTGGAGAATCGGTCCTGGAACCGCCAGAAGACTTGCTAAGATGAATATAAGAACAATGGGGGAACTTGCAAGGGAGAGCCTCTATAACGAGGAGTATCTCTATAAAATCTTCGGAGTTGATGCTGAGATTCTGATAGACCACGCATGGGGAATAGAGCCTACCGAAATTAAATATATCAAGAGCTATAAACCAACCACCAACTCTCTCTCCTCTGGACAGGTACTTCAGGAACCTTACCCTACTCACAAGGCTCGTATTATAGTCAGCGAAATGACAGACCTTCTGGTCCTCGACATGGTAAAGAAAGGCTTCGTATCAGATTCTTTTACACTGACCATCAATTATGATAGGGAGTCCGTGGATAATGGAACCTATGATGGGGATGTCGCAATCGACTATTACGGACGCATGGTTCCTGTTCCTTCACACGGAACAGCAAACTTCGGTGAGCATACCAGTTCCACCCAAAAAATAATGAGCGCTATGCTAGCACTCTTTGACAAGATTATAATGCAGGGAGTTTCCGTCCGTAGAGTAACCATTTCTGCAAACAACCTAAAAAAGGAAGCGGAAATGTATAGACAGCTGGATCTATTCACAGATGTAGAACAAGAAGAACAGGAGAAAAGTCTTCAAAGGGCTCTCCTTGAAATACAGGATAAATATGGCAAAAATGCCATTTTGAAAGGAACAAATTATCTCGAGGGGGCTACAACGAGAGAGCGAAATTCTCAGATAGGAGGTCACAAGTCATGATTACTGATTATTCTGAAAGCTACAAAGATATAATAGATAAGCAGCGTCCAGTCCATGACGGTGACGAGTTCGAGGCGCGCCATCCTAAGATGTCTATTGAAAATAGAGCAAAAATATTCGCCCCATTCGCAGCCCTAAAGGGCTACGAAGAGGCGATCGATGAAACCGCTAAGAATCACTGAGACATTTTCTTTTCTGCCACACTATACAGTGCACTTATTCCAAAGCACATAAGTCCACTCAGGAAGAAGCTCAGTGCATTTCCAAGTATATTATCATATGCTATATCAAACATTATCAGCTTGATAGCGAAAATCATCGTTGTAACCAGTCCATATATTCTAAGACTCTTAATCTGAAGCTTGAATCCAAGCATTATGAATCCCACTGACATAGCAAATACTGCAATACTCAG
>DFEN01000166.1 GCA_002368685.1 Lachnospiraceae bacterium UBA3801 | reverse complement strand
TTTGCATCATATTTAATAGTATTAAATGTAAGATTTCCTGCCAATAATTTGACCTTTTTTATAACGGTTTCACCAGCGCCTATTTCAAAATCCCATGACCATGCAAGACCACTATCTTCGCCAGTTAAGCTTTTAGTTTGGGAATTAATAAAAGTCCCTCCCTTTGCTTTACTATAATGCCCAATCCACATAGTTGAAAAAGCTCCATTACCTGGGAGAAGTGCAAATTTTAAAGCATCATCATCTGGATTTGTCATAGTAATAACATTTCCACTTATTGTTATTGGTGCTTTGTCAGCATTCCTTGTATCTCCTATCTTAGTGTCAGCGCACGAGCCTAATTTTACCGCAGTCGACTTAACACCATTATTCTTTATTATATATGAAATTAGAACGGCTTTATCCTCTAATTCTGGGATTATACTTACACTAATATCGCCTACATTATAAGTTGTTCCAAATTCAAAAGAATGATTATTATCAAACAAACCAACTATGGAGCCATTGTTAACCTGAATTAATGTTGTATATCCATTTCCTCCATATGTAGTTATGACATAATTATCACCTGACTTTCCGGAAACATTAAAGCCATTACTGCCACAATTATACCTTATACTATCATTTTCATCGTCCTGTTTATTTAGTTTTGTGCTGCTGTCGATTTCAATCTCGGTTTCCTTAATACCAATAAGTTGTATTTCAAATTCTGTCCCATCAACAGTCAATATTAATACGTCAGAAGAACTACTATCGTTATAGTAATTCTCTATATTAGAGTTTTCAGGATAGTCAGAATTAAAGTATAAATTAATACCATTGTTTCCTACCACCTTAGCATTCTCTAACGTTCCACTAAGCCCTAATGCCTTCATTAAGTCAATTATACTCACTTTAGAATATCTATATAAATAGTACTTAAAAGTGTTGTATGTAAACTCTAATGTATAATACGAAAAACCATCTGTTTTAACAGTTGCAATATTTCCAAACTCTGATACTTCCGTCATTTCTTTGGCAAGATAAGTTCCGCCAGCATCTACTATATGATATATATCTGTGCTTAAGTTTGAATTTGAGATTTTTGAATTATTAAAGGTTATCTTTACTTCGCCCTTACTGTTATCTGGTTCAATCTCATTTCCATCTGCATCGTAAATGGTGATGTCAAATGTCATGGAGTCAACGACATTCTTCTCGCTATCTCTCTTAGTGTCTATTGCACCTTCTACTCCTTTCGCAGATGCCTCATCCTTTGATATAGGAGCAACCTCAAGAGTTGAACCTGCAGGAAATACTCCCGCATCAGCCTTTACAGTGATGCTTGTACCATTCACTGTTGCTGTTTCGCAGAATTCAACCAGCTCTTCTTCCGTTTCTTCTGCTGCATCTTTTTCCTCTTCTGGTTCTGATTGCTCCAGTTCCTCTGTTGATTCCTCTGTGGTTTCAGTAGTAACCTCCTCTACATTTACCACTTCTTCTTTTTCAGAATTTTCTTCCTCTGTAGTTTCCTCAACTACCTGTGCGTCCGTAGCAGTTGCATTACCTGATTCTTCTGCAAAAACTCCACCATTTACTGGTATCATTCCTACTATCATAAATACAGATAACAGGCTAGCCACGATTTTTCGTCCATTAATTCTTTTCCTCATATGTTCTCCTTTCTCTCATCCTGAATAGTGTTGCATCCCCCAAATTTAATCACAAAAGAAAAAGGCATTTTTCAGTTGCTTACTTCGCAACCGAAAAATGCCTCTCTATATTTCTTAGCATCCAAATAAAACCAGAAACTAAGCCCTGTCTGTCTGTCTGTCTGTCTAAGAGATTATACCAAACCTTAACCATAACGCAACCTCATTCATTTATCGTTTAGCCTCTTATAGTATACCATATTCTGCTAACTGATAAAAGCGAAAATGTGCCTGTACGGGCAGGTGGCGTTTCAGCTTACTCTTCTGTATCTGCTTCATATTCACCACTTATATACTGTTGTATAAGTGCCTTATTTGCTTCAATATCAGGAACAAGAACTGCCATTCCATTTATGTTATCTGCATAGTAGGTATCCTCTGCAGGTATCTGATAACTCTCAGGCTCTCCTCCCATCAGAAGACCAAGTGCCATTCTGGACATACCCAGTGTTCCCATATCAGTTCCGATGTGTGGAGCTGCCTTTCCAGCAACCTTATAACCACTTATCAGATGACCATGCTTAACCTTGCTGATAACACCTGAGATAACCTTTCTCTGTCTCTCTGTTCTATCCCAGTCAGAGTTACCTACATATCTCATTCTGGAATATCCAAGTATCTGGCTTGGTGTCAGGGAATTGGTTCCTTCACTGAGCTCCCATACCTCATCTGTAAGGTCTGTATTTGAACCCATCTGTGGATTCTCATTCATATATGCAGCTTCTTCTGCAGTGAGATCCATATCTAGAGATCCAATCGCTGCCATACTTTCCAGGAAGCCCTCAAGATTAACCTTCATATTTGCATCTATGGTGATGCCAAAGTTCTCTTCGATTGTCTGATCCAGGAGATCAACACCTCCGAAGGCATAAGCAGCATTTATTCTGTTGCCGCCGTATCCAGGAATATCCACATACATATCACGCATGAAGGACATCATACATACTGTATTCTTCTTCTGGTTGATAGAAAGAATGATCATTGTATCTGTTCTCTGACCTTCCTCTCCCTCACGAGCATCCTCTCCTATCAGAAGAATATTAATGGTCTGATGCTTCATGGATTCAGGTCTCTTACCAACCTCAGTATCTATATGGTCAAACTTTCTAGTAATATTCCAGATAGCCGCACCAAAGGCAAGCAGTAA
>DFEN01000002.1 GCA_002368685.1 Lachnospiraceae bacterium UBA3801 | reverse complement strand
ATTCCAACCTCAGGTTCAGCAACGACTATAGCTTTAAAGTTATTTTCAAGTACCCATTTCTTCAGGATGTCCTCGAAATTAACATCAGTCCTCATCTTATCAAATACTTCCTGCAGGCTGCATGTATCCTGAACAAGTTCATCATCATATAACCATCCGGTAAAGTCGGTTAGACCAACGCTGAGTCCCTTTGGATATCTGGCAAAGTCCCCTTCCTTGTATTTGAATTCTGAGATATTTATAGCTGATTCAATAGCCTCCTTATCCAGGCCCTCTTCTATATATTTATGGATATTAGACTCGATAATGTCTACTATCTTATCAGCATCCTTAGCATCCGCATCTCTTACAATAATGCTGAAAAGTGGCTGAAGCATAGAATTATCATACTGAGATTCAACATCTGAGCAGAGTCCGGAATCAATAATAGCCTTCTTAAGTGGTGCTCCCGGAGAATCTATCAGTATACGCTGAAGTATACTCAGCTCCATAGTTAGATACTTATCAGTACACAGACCGGTTACAACATTGTAGCTAATGATGGACTTGCTGTCCTCTGCCTCATCCTGAGTTATTGAATACTTCGTAGTAGCCTTAATAGGCTTCTCAGGAGGTGCCTGCATCTTAATCTCAGAAGGCACATACAGATAATCATATTCGTGAAGATATTCCTTATCTATATATTCCAGCTGGTCTACCACATCCAGATCTCCATATAGATATATGTAGCTGTTAGATGGATGATAGTAATTCCTGTGATAATCCAGATATTCCTCTCTAGTAAGCTCAGGTATTACATCAGGATTACCGCCGGAATCTACTCCATAGGCAGTATCAGGATATACAAGCTCATTAATGGCATTTGCAAGAACATTGTCAGGAGAAGAATAAACACCTCTCATTTCATTATAAACAACACCATTTATTGTAATATCGCCCTCCAGGCTGTCCAGCTCGTAGTGCCAGCCCTCCTGCTTGAAAATCTCTTCCTTATCGTAGATATTAGGATTGAAAACCGCATCCAGATAAACATCCATCAGGTTACGGAAATCCTTATCGTTACAGCTGGCTATAGGATATACCGTTTTGTCACCATAGGTCATAGCATTAAGAAATGTATTAAGTGAGCCCTTTGCCAGCTCTACAAAAGGATCCTTTACCGGATACTTCTTAGAACCACAAAGCACTGTATGCTCAACAATATGCTGGATGCCCTTGGAATTAGTTGGTGGGGTTCTAAAACCAATGGCAAATACCTTATTATCGTCATCATTAAGAATCACAGAAACTCTCGCCTTATTCTTCTTATGACTAAGCACAAGACCTATACCATTTAGTTCAGGAAGGTCATTTATACGTACCAGATCGTAGGTTCCGAGCCCCTCTATTTTTTTAGATATTTCTTCTACAGTTCTTCCAAGTCTGTCCTTAAAGTTTTCCAATTAATTTTCCTCCGTGTATATAGTCAAAGTATCACTCACTCTGATCCTAGTATAGAGATTAATAATTAACACTATACTAATTCAAATGTATAAGGTAGCATATCTTCTAGTTTTAAAACCCTATAGTCAGATTCTGACTTCGCAACAATGATATCAATATCCTTAGAGTCAGGCAGAAATTCTGCCATTACCTGTCTGCAGGCTCCACAAGGATAGGCATAGTCGAAGTCCTCCTGAGACGCCTCCAGATCCTCAGACTCCAGGCCTACGTCAAGTGGTGCACCTACTATAGCTATAGCATCCACATGTCTCTGCCCTTCGCTAACTGCTTTAAAGATAGCAGTTCGCTCTGCACAGTTAGTTAGACCATATGAAGAATTCTCAATGTTACATCCAGTATAAATTCTGCCAGATGGAACTATAAGAGCCGCACCAACCAGATATTTCGAGTATGGTGCATAGGCATTCTTACGCGCAGAAATGGCTTCTCTAATTAGAAGCTTAATGATATCATCCTTTAACATACTTTGTTTCCTTTCCCATATGTCATTCTGAACGATGTGAATTAGCCCTCGATTCGAGGAATCTTTTTTATAAAATGGTTCTTCGGGGTAACCCCCTCAGAATGACAATTATATCATAATAAAGCCCAAAAAACCAACCTCTCAGGCAGTTATTTTAACCACTTGAGGAAGTTGATATAAAATCCGTAAATTTTAGAAAATAAAAAACAGCCACAATTTCGATTAGTCTCGATTGTGACTGTTTTTATATCATATCAATTTATGGATGATACCCTTTTCTAGTACATTCCACCCATTCCGCCTGGAGCAGCTGGCATAGCAGGAGTATCCTCCTTGATGTCAGCAACAACTGACTCTGTTGTAAGGAGTGTGCTGGCAATAGATGTTGCATTCTGAAGAGCACTTCTTGTAACCTTAACAGGATCAATGATACCTGCTTCAACCATATTTACAAACTCTTCTTTATAAGCATCGAAACCAGTCTTGTCATCTGATTCCTTAACCTTATTAACTATTACTGCGCCCTCAAGACCTGCATTCTCAACGATGTGATACAGAGGAGCTTCCATAGCCTTAGCTATGATCTTAGCACCAGTCTTCTCATCTCCTTCAAGTCCTGCTGCGAAAGCCTCAACCTCTTTGATAGCGTGTGCATAAGCAGCACCACCACCAGAAATGATACCTTCTTCAACTGCAGCACGTGTAGCATTAAGAGCATCCTCTAGTCTAAGCTTAGCTTCCTTCATTTCTGTCTCTGTAGCAGCACCAACTCTAACAACTGCAACACCACCAGCAAGCTTAGCAAGTCTTTCCTGAA
>DFEN01000006.1 GCA_002368685.1 Lachnospiraceae bacterium UBA3801 | reverse complement strand
CCAACCTCTGAATTACCCATCTGACCATCAGGAAGACCTACTGCCATACCTGAAGCAAGTCCCTTCTGGTAAGGACACTCTGCCTTAAGCTTATCCATAACAGGAGTCTTAGCTATTGCAACTGCATTTGAATCCTGGATATCAGACTCACCATATCCATCTAGTATCATTAATACTACTGGTTTCTTACTCATTATATTACATCTCCTTTTATAATATGTATTGTTAGTTAAAGACTTTTAACTTAAATTCCAACTGATACTATAAATGATTTCACACTATTTCGCAAGATATTTCCTTTTTACATACTCACTGGTTTTATCTTACGAATTGGTTTCTTTCGACATCGTAGTGATAGCCAGCATTAGCTAGTTTTTCTTCTATTTCTTTTTGATCCAGAGAATTGCTCTTCACCAAATCTTCGAGAGAACTATAATTATCCCTCAACTGGGTATTGAGAAAGCTCATCAGCATTATTGGATCGTTCGGTATATTCATTTGTTTTCCTCCTATAAATATCCACTTATAATGACTCGAGTTGATTACATCCTGCTCTTATGACAAGTCAGATATATAACCTGATATTCCTTTGATATCTCATCTAAGAACTTCTTACCACCATTTATCTTCGCTTCGTCCATATTAGAAAATGGATCATCCATTACAATAAATGGCTTCTCCTTTGTATACATTGTATCAAGAAGTGCTACACGGATACAGAGTCCAAGCATATCCGCGAGGCCGTCACTCTGCGCTTCTATATCATGGTACTCCCCCTCTTCCTTCTTAGATATGTCCATATTAGCATCTATAATGAAGTCCTTTGCATCCGTACCCACCATAATTTTGTGATACTTTTCAAAGCTAGTCATGATTGGGCTCATAAATCTCGCTACAAATCTTTCCTTAGCCTCACGTAAGTAATCAGAAGTTTTCTTAACCACATCATAATGAGCCTTCAGCTCCGCCATCTCTTCCTTCATTGCAGCAAGAGTCTCCTTCTTCTCCTCCTGCTCATCAAGCTTCTCCATCGCCTCGTCCAACTGCCTATCGTAAGCCGCTATATTTGCCTGAGTCTCAGAGATTCCTGCCGTGATTTCATCATGACTAGTACTATCCCCTGCCAGTTCAGGATGAGCCCCGACATATTTATTCAGCTTTAACAAAGCCTCGTTATAAGCTGCCTTCATCTCTGCTATCTTAGAGTCGTAATCAGCCTTCCCCTTCTTAAGGCCTTCGTACTCCTCAGCTTTAGACTTAATACTATAGAGATTCGACTCGGCATCCTTTCCATATTCCATACCAAATCTACTTAGAAATGCTGCAACCTGCTGCTGATTCTTAGCTATCTCGGCTTCATTAGACTGTCTTTCATTTTTTATATTATTAAGTCGGCTCTCATCCACGTTTCCAACAGGCGCTGAAGACTTTCCAGCCGTCACACAAACTAAAATTCCAGCTATAATCAGTACAGCTCCCAAAACAGGGATAAGAATTTTAAATGCCCCTGATAAAAGTAGCACTGCTAACGCCAACACTATTCCAGCCGCAAGCATGCCTATACCGGCAAGCTTTTTGTTCTTAGCCTTTCTATCATTTTCTATCTGAGACTCCTGTATTCTCGTTTTCTCGGCCTCTACTATTCTAGTCTCATCTATTATCAGCTTATCTAAAGAAGAATTTTTCTGTACTAGGTTCTGAACTTCATTATTCAGCCCAATATGTTCCTGAACCTCAGACTCCGCTGGAACCCCATTCGCAAAAAGTTTGGACAGCTCCTCCAGTCTGTCATTTCCACTTACCGGCATGCTGTCAATTGAGCGCTTCATTCCCTCTGCATTACTCTTCAAAGTATTATATTCTCCGATACTTCTACTCGCCGCCTCAAAGGACTTCAGTTTCTTTTCTTCCACCTCGCGCTTATCTCTAAGCTCCTGTATTCTCTTGCTAGTATCCTCTTCAACAGACAGATCGTATTCCAGTTGTTTAATACTTTCATTTATTTTGGCAAGCTTACCACTCTTCCTTGTAGGAGAGTTCTCGTTCAGATATGCAGTAAGTTTATCTGCCGACCTGTCATAATTCTCAAGATCGCCTCTCTGTGACACCGAGCTAACCTTCGCACTTATAGCGCTACTAATTCCTTCGTACCGTAGACTCGTATGATCCACGAACGAAGTCCTCATAAAAGAGGCACGGTCAACTCCGAAGAGCTCCTCTCCGATATTTTCAGAATAATCATTTGAATCCAGTCCTGTACTAGCATTTACTAATTGGAAGGTCGCGTCCTTATCCTTCTTTCCGAAGTTTCTTCTAATAATATAGGTCTTGCCATCTACTTCAAATGTAATCTCGCCGCCAAAGAATCCATCATTCCATGGTTGGTACTGAGCACGTTCATTCTCTATATATTCCTTCTTTCTACTTCCTGCCAGGCCATAGAACATACATCTTATAAATGCAGCCAGGGTTGTTTTACCCCAACCATTTTCTTCTAGGATAGAGTTAACGCCCTTATTAAAATCAAAATCCACATTGGAGAGTCTACCAAAATTCTCTATATGACATTTAATCAGATTCATTTCAGTACCTCCTCTCCTGCAAGAAGCATTATACCCGTTTTGATGATCTCTGCCGCCTCATCATCTGGCAGATTTCCAGAAGTTTGCTCCTCCTGTATCATTCTAACGAACTCCCCCTTGAGAGTCATATCTCCAGCAAAGCCAGCGAAATCAACAAAGGTTTTCGTCTTATCCTTTACCTGTACTAAATAGTAATCATTATCAAGATTCTTCTTGATATAGTCAGCATCGATATCAGCATCCACTGGCACCTCTCCGACAAGAAGAACTCTAAGCAGATCGTCAGATATAACAGTTCTTTCCTGAACTTCGTCCCTTATCTTCTTAACCGCATCATCAGAGGTCTCACACTCTGAAACATCCACTCTTATCTCATGAAGCACTCTGGATGCAAAGGGGATAAACTCAACTTCTAGATTCTGAACGCCCGCCTCATTATGTGTAATCGTAAGCATATTAAAACCGCGAGGTCCGCACTCATCAAAGCCTCGTCCCTCCAGGCATCCACTGTAGGAATAAATGCCTCTACTATCCAGCTTCTCTATAGAAGGGGAATGTATATGGCCTAGCGCCATATAATCGATTCCTCTATTCCTGTAATCCTTAATCGGAATAACCTCAGCATCCTTCTTAAGCGCAGAATAAACCTCCTGTCCATGCAGAGTTACTATATTCATCTTATTCTGATCAAGAACAAGCGATGATACAAGTTTCATATTGTTGTCAGCACTAAGCTCAGCTCCCGTAATAGTCACGCTATCACTTCCAGCACTTAGCTCATAGCTCTTCCATTCATCTCCGAACAGCAGAAGATTATCAGGAAGTGCTCCAAATTTCTTAACAACATCATCTATGAAGCTTCCTGCATCATGATTTCCTCTAAGATAATAGAAGGTTATACCCGGATGATCCTGTACCGCCGCAACAACTGCATTTCTAGCCGTCGCTGATATACGCCTGGTATCAAATAAATCTCCAGCAATTATAATAGCTGATACGCCCTCATCCGCAGCATATTTAACCATCTTTTGAAATGTAACTAGGAGCTCATTTCTTCTTTCCTTCGCTCTCTCATCCCCCAGATGACGAGACAGGCTGGA
>DFEN01000019.1 GCA_002368685.1 Lachnospiraceae bacterium UBA3801 | reverse complement strand
ACTATTAAGATTTTGCCTTCTATACTCAAGTGGCGTTACTCCATACATTTTCTTAAAAACTCACTACTAGTTATGGTTGCAAGTAATTCACGAATCCATAATCATGGAGCATCTTAATATATTCAGTCAGTCTCGGATAAAGAGGCTCGGCCTCATCTCCAAAATGTGCCTTTACCTTTTGACCAATTTCATATATTGATGCTTTTCCATCAATAAGGGGAAATATATAACTTCCAAACTTCTCCAGATGTAACTGAGATACTTTGGGTTTCTTCAAAAGCTTCTGTGCCAGCCAATTGAAAATCCCTTTATTTTCAATAAAGATAGTTACATTTCCTTCCTCGTCAGCTTCCCACTTATGTTTGTCTGAAATGACTGGTACAAAATCCAGATAATTTTCTTTACTCTTCTTCATTTTTCTCTTTAGCGGCTTTGTCAGCCTCTGCCTTATTCTTCATGGCATATATAGCTACACAGGCAATCATGACAACAAGCAGGATAATTCCTCCGATGGTTCCAAGATTGATATAGCCCGACAGATTTATCTTCTCTTCAAGTCCAGCTACTGCAAGGATTGCCAGGATAATACCAACAAGTCCTTCACCCGCAATCATGCCCGAACAGAAAAGCACACCTGAACCAGCTTCATCATTCTTAGCTTTGGATTTCTTATCAACAACCCATCTAATAGCACCACCTATCATGATAGTTGTACTAAGTTCCAGTGGAAGATAAAGTCCTATAGCAACTGGAAGCACTGGTACACCAAGTATCTCCACAACAATAGCTGTAAATACGCCAATAAATACAAGAGCCCAAGGAAGATTTCCGTTCATAACTCCTTCAACAATCATCTTCATAAGTGAAGCCTGAGGAGCAGCGAGCTCTGTCGTTCCAAAGCCCCAAGCCTTATCAAGAAGTATAAGAACTCCACCTATAGCAAATGCCGAAACCACAGCTCCAATGATTTCACCGATCTGCTGTTTCTTAGGAGTCGCCCCTAATAGAAATCCAGTCTTAAGATCCTGTGATGTATCACCTGCCATCGCTGTTACTATACAAATAATAGAACCTATGGCTATAGCACCTACCATACCAGAAGCTCCTGTCTCTCCAGTAATCTTAAGTATAAATGTAGAGAATAGAAGTGTAGCAATCGCCATTCCTGAAACAGGGTTATTACTACTTCCTACAAGACCTACCATTCTTGATGAAACTGCACCAAAGAAGAAACCAAATAGTGCTATAAGGATAGCTCCGATAAGGGAAACAGGAATCTGAGGCAGAAGCCATATAAGAAGAATAATAGCTAGTACTCCAAAGAGTACAACCTTCATATTTAAATCCTTTTCAGTACGAAGTGTACTTGCCCCGCCAGAATCCTTCATTCCTTTAATTGAACTCTTAAAGGTTGAAACTATAAGAGGCATCGATTTTACAAGACTAATAATACCTCCAGCAGCCACCATACCTGCACCTATGTATCTTATATAATAACTCCAAAGCTGTCCCGCTCCATTTTCGGCATATAGATTACCAATTGTATCTGTTCCAGGATAAAGAACAGTGTCTGCTCCAAATGTAGCAATTGCAGGAATAAATACAAACCATCCAAGAAGGCCACCTGCGAGCATATATGAAGCAATCTTTGGACCACATATATATCCTACGCCTATAAGTGCAGGATACACTTCTGCAGAAAGCTCTGTCTTAAGAGACTTAATATTTGTTGTTATAACTCCCGGTATAACCTTTATTCCATCAACAAGAAATTTAAAAAGCCCTGCAAGACCCATACCAATAAATACAGATTTTGCACTTGTGCCTCCCTCTTCACCTGCAAGAAGCACCTCAGCACATGCAGTTCCTTCTGGATAAGGAATCACTCCATGCTCTTTTACAATTAATGCATTTCTGAGGGGAATCATAAATAGAATACCAAGTATGCCACCCACTAAAGCAATTAGTGTAATAGAAAGCAAACTAGGTCTTTCAGCAGTCCCCTCCTTCGCCCAAAGGAAAAGAACTGGCATAGTAAAGATTGCTCCTGCCGCGAGCGACTCTCCTGCCGAACCAATAGTCTGGACCATATTACTTTCAAGAATTGAGTTCTTCCTCATTAGGACGCGAATCACACCCATAGAAATAACAGCTGCCGGAATTGACGCTGAAACAGTCATTCCAACTCTGAGTCCAAGATACGCATTTGCCGCTCCAAAAACTACAGCAAGAATAATACCCATGATGATAGATGTCACCGTAAACTCAGGAGTAATTTTCTCGGCCGGAATGTAAGGTTTGAAGTCCTTATTTTTTTCATCCATAATTACTTTCTCCTTTTGTCTTTATCCAGTATCAAAAGATACTTTTGACACTTACCCCTTATTATAACCTAATACACTCCGTAACACTATAGCCCAAATCATTAATTGCTTTCTTTATTTCACTATCTTCTATCTCTCTTCCTAGCTTTACGACAGCCTCAGCCTTATCTCCATTCACCTTTGCGCTGACTCCTTCTATAGAATTGAGCGCATTCTGGACTCTTCGATGACAGTTTTCACACCTCATCCCCTCTATCTTTACAATCTTTGTGGCAATTACATTTTCCAGCTTTGCAGGCTTAATCAGTTTCTCTTTTCCAGAGCCACCGCAACATCCACCCTCTCCTCTAAAATGAGGAATTGAATTTTTTATAGCAAAGAAAAGAATTACTACTAGAATTACAACTATAATGATTGTTGATACTGTTCCACTCATCTTGTCACCTCTTTAAAATATATTCTACAGTTTCAATTACATTTTCTCTACTTGTCTATAAGGTTTGTCATTGATTTCATGCTAATTAGTATAGTAGAACCATTGTGAAGGAGTGCAGTCATCGTAGGCTGAAGAATTCCAATAGCTCCGAGCATTATTAGCCCAGCATTGAAGCTAACTATCTTGTGATAATTACCCTTCATTCTTTTCTGAAGCTCTACTCCAAGTTGTCTCAGAACCACTAAACTACTGAGGTCATCCTCTGATATCATAATATCCGCAACCTCTCTCGCTATAGCCGCTCCACTATTTATCGCTATTCCAGCATCAGCCGCAGAAAGGGCTGGCGAATCATTTACTCCATCACCTATCATAATGCAAGAGCGCCCTGCCTTATGTTCTTCCTCAACGTATGCCGCCTTATCTTCAGGAAGTACCTGCGCTCTCACTTCATCTACTCCAAGTTCTCTAGCAACACGTTTTGCTACTCTGCTACTATCACCTGTCAGCATAACAACCCTAAGTCCCAGGGATCTAAGGTTTTGAATAACTTCCTTTGCTTCAGACTTAACCGGATCATCTATCATAATTGCAGCTTTAACTTTACCACCTATTGCCATATATAAATGAGAATATTCATCGGAGAGATTCTCAAACTTCTCCTTTTCGCTGTCCTCTATGACACAACCTTCGTCCTCGAATACAAAATGATAGCTTCCGATAA
>DFEN01000054.1 GCA_002368685.1 Lachnospiraceae bacterium UBA3801 | reverse complement strand
ATCTGCTTCTTCTCATCTGCGATAAAGGATCTCTCCATCATGATAGTAACAAGTATAATTACCACTATTGTTATAGCCATAAGAAGCAGTTCTACACTTTTAAATGTATCCAAAGCGTTCATTGTATTTACACAGAATTCTCTCTGATCTTTAATATCATCTGTCTTTAATATATCCTTCAGCTTTTCTTTTCTATTTTGTACTTCTTCTTTCGTAGGATCATCTGTAAATGTGACCTGTACTGTACTCATGCAGCCCTGACAATATTCAAATGATGTAGGAGCATCCTTATGAAGAAATAAGATATCTCCCATATTGTTCATAGACTGAACTATTCCGGTTACGGTACATTTTTCCTTACAGCTACCAAAATCTATCTCAAGGGTATCACCAATTTTGATTCCGAGATTATCTGCCATTGCTTTACCAACAGCTATCTCATTTTTATTAGTTGGAACTTCGCCTTCAAGTGTTTTCATTTTTTCGTCGGCATTTCCCACCGTCTGCTGCATACGGTAATTATAGCTATCTCCATTATAAATAATTTTATATTGATATATGCATTCCGTAAAAGTATGTGCCGGCATGCCTTCTTCCTTCAGTTTATCCTCAACTGTTTTCAGGAATTTACCATATAGTTCCTTACCATCTTCTCTATACATGAAAGTATCAATATCTATTTTCTTTTCATCTGTAAAGCTTGAATAGTCGATTGCATTTTCTCCTATCTTATCAACATAGAGGTCTGATCTTGTACCAAATGTATCTATAAAGGAATTGCTGTCCATAGTTGCCGTTGTATTGGCCAAAACAAGCAGGAAGAGCGAACATATTCCAAAGGAAATGATTATATTCAGGAACCTCTTTGGACTGCTTACTATGTCGTTCCACGCCAGGTAAAGAGTATTCTTCGCATGGCTCTTACTAATTCTGTAACCTTTCTTCTTTTTAAACCTCTCACCTGTTTCACCATTTCTGATGGCATCAACCGGAGTAGCCTTCTTAATTCTTGCCGTCGATAGATATGCAAGTCCGATAATAACTCCAAATACCAAAATGGCTCCAACAATGTTTAGCAGCTTACCATAGGAATTACCCAGCACCATATTTTCAGTTACACTCTTCATAAGCATTTCTGCAAATGGATAACTTATAATGCATCCAATCACCGAACCTGCCAATGCAATTCCTGTGTATTTTGTCATATAGAGACTTCTTATCTTCCTATTTCTAATACCTATAGCCTTCATGACACCGATCTCACGGAAATCATCCTGAATCGTAAAACCAATGGAAAACTTAAGTATTACGAAAGAAACTATAACGAGACATACACTAAGTATCATTACTACGAAGGCAACTATCAGGTCGAGAACATATGTCATAAGTATTGTGCTCTTTGGGGCCTGGAACATTATGCCTTCGATTTCACCTGTATCCGACTTAGCCTTTGCTATATCATTTGTATCGGCATAAACTATAAAACCTTCATAATGTTCTGTATCCACGTTATCATAAATGTAATCAAGATCTTCCTGATTTATAAGAAATCTGTCATTTCCCATAAATGTAGATCCCAGGAACGCATCCTTAAGCTTTCCATCTACTACAAGCTTTCGTTCAGCATCTTTAAACTTCAGAGTTATCTCATCACCTATCTCTATATCATATCTTGACATATAGTCTCTAGTGATATAAATATGTCCTTTTTTTACACTGTTAACCTCTTCATTTGAAGTATCAAACATTTTAAGTGATGAGTCATCAAAAGATTGAACAATAACATTGTTATCTGTTTCAATCATATTTCCCTTACTGTCTATAACGCCATCAGCTAAGAAAAGTACCTTATCCATCTTATAGCTCGTTATAGCTTTTGAATTCTTAAATGCATCCTCTACTTCTTTCTTATCATTTCCAGCAATGACCAGGTTGTAATCACCGACTCCCGCCTTATCCAAATAATAATCTGTACCATTTAATACTGACACCAGATTATTCAGACCGCTGGCTACAAAGATTGACGCCAGTATGATAAAGAGGAAGAGGATGACATTCATCGTCTTATTTCTCTTTAGATCTTTTTTTAATATCTTGAAAAACATTTCCTTTTTTCCCTTTCTTGTTATTTTTCATCTTATGGCTGAATAATAACAAGTCAATTATTAAATAATCATTAAACGCAAAAAATCAGTGTAAATGGGGTGTGCAAATAGGGACGGTTCTCTTTTGCACAAGAGAACCGTCCCTATTTGCACACTATTTGCACACCTATATACACTTTTTCAATTACGCCTTCCTAACAACCACTGTAATCTTAAATCTATCTTCTTCTATCTCTGCAAATGCATCTCCGTCCATTCTCTTCATCAGCTGTTTTACTATATATAGCCCAAGTCCATTTCCTTGGATGCCGTCTGTATTCGATCCTCTATAAAAGGAATCAAAGAGATTCGCCAGTTCCTTCTCATCTAAGCTACAGCCGGAGTTTGAAACCGTTATTAGCTTACAATCTTCTTCCTCGCTGAAGCTTATCCGAATTTCTTTACCATCACCATACTTGATGGCATTTTCCATCAGATTCTGAATAACTTCAATAAGTCTATCTTTATCCGCCGAAAGTATACAGTCTTCATATTCATCCATTATAAACTTGGTATGAAGAACACTGAGCTTATCATTGTAATATACTTCGATATTATTCATGACCTCAGACATATATACTTCGCTCGGATTCACATCAAATTCCATAAACTCTTCTCGGGACACTCTATGTATCTCATCTACGTAGGACTTGATTTCCTCAGTCTTGGAAAGGATTCCACTTAGAGCCTCCTGCCTCTTTTCCTCCGTCTCATAGAGTCCTTCCTGCATAGCCTTGGTATAAAGCTGTATAGCAGATAGCGGAGTCTTGATATCATGTGAAAGAGATAGAAGCATCGTCTTCTTCTCCTTCTGATACTCCAGATTCTTCGTCTTTGAACTTTCCAGATTCTCGCGAAGCATATCAACTCCCCATAGGAACTTACCAAAGAATCGGCTCTTCTCTTCCTTTACAGGGGTAGATAGATTACCCTTCGCAAGGCTCACAGTCATATCCGACATCTTATTAAAAGGTCGAATAACTGTTCTCCCAATGTATGCCAGCACACCAACAGTTATCAGAAAGAATATCGCTAGCCCCACATTCATCATTATAAATGGCCTATTATCTCTTTTGACTTCGTATTCTATTCTATACAAAGTCCCATCTACTTCCTTAACCAGATAATCATTATTACAGATTTCATTTGGGTCAAAAACACTTACTCTGATTAGTGACTTATATTCTGATAAATTTATCTCACCAGGACTTTGCTGCATGCCCACGTCCCCGGACATCGCCCGCACCAGTCGCTCTGCCTCCACTTTATAGAAAGCAGTCGGTTCCTTAAACATTCTAAAATAAACCACATCTGCCACGAGAATTAAGAGTAATTCAATTATGATTATTATCACTAAATTCTTCTTAAATCTATTCATACATCATCCTACTCAAATCTATATCCAACGCCCCAAACTGTAATTATATGCTTAGGTTTTTTCGGATCCTCTTCTATCTTCTCACGAAGCCATTTGATATGAACTGTCAGCGTCTGTATCTCTGACTCACTGTCACTTCCCCAAATGTTATTAAATAGATATTCTTTCTTAAGAGTAACCCCTTTATTCTCAATAAGCAGCTTCAGGAGTTCAAATTCCTTGGAGGTAACTACTACATCCTTCCCGTCCACCTGAAGACTTTCCGTCACTGTATTAAGCGTCAGATTCCCTTCAATCATGACCTCCTGAGCATACTTACGTTTGAAGATTCCATTTATCTTTGCAATAAGGATGTCTATATCGTAAGGCTTCTCAATGTAGTCGTCCGCTCCTAGATTAAGCCCTTTAAGCTTATCTTCCTTTTCTGTCTTCGCACTAGCAATCAGGATATGTGCATTTGAAGTCTCACGAATCTTAGAACATACTGCGAAGCCATCTATGCCTGGTAGCATAAGATCCAGGATAACAAGCTTCGCTCCGTACATTTCAAAAAGCTTCATCGCCTTCTCGCCGGTCTCTGCAACTGAAACAACGTAATTCTCTTTTCTGAGAAAGGTTTCCAGCAGACCACCTATTTCCTTATTATCTTCTACAATAAGAATATCTAACATATTAACCCCTTTACCAAATACTTATTCTATCCTCTGGTGCAAGATACATCAGGTCGCCTTCCTTTATATCATAGGTTTCAAAAAACTCATCAAATTGCTGGCAGGTCGCATTTATTCGGAGATAATATAGCGGATGCTCATTAAATATATCTCCCTGTTCCACAATAAGTGTAGTCTGCACCACCCAAAGCGCCGCATGACTTCTGAAATACTTATCATAATCAAAGTCGTCATATTTAGATGCAATCTTAAGCCCTATCGACATTCCAGCTATATCTGCTGCAGCCTCGCCCCAGTATAGGGACCCATCACATCTATTATATGGATATGGTGTAAACTCACTGAAATATTCCGACAGCTTGTTTGCCCTATCCATAAATGCATTATAATCCTCTTCTGGCATCCAGCCATAAGGATTCTCATCCGTTACCACCATGTTACCATCTTTGTCATACTGTATACCATTTGGATCAAATCCATGAGTAAGCTCATGTCCAATAACCTCGCCCAGCGTACCCAGCTTCTCTTCGCGAGTCATATCCAGCCTATAAGTATTGTCATTTATAAATGCATCAA